>JAWXUZ010000014.1:0-39835 GCA_044425835.1 Bacillota bacterium
GTTCCTGTTGAACCAGTGGTACAAGCTCCTGTACAACCGCAAGCTCCTGTTGAACCTGTGGCTCAAGCTCCTGTTCAACCGCAAGCTCCTGCTGAACCTGTGCCTCAAGCTCCTGTTCAATCAGCAATGCCCGTGCCACAGCAGTTGCAACCACCCGCTGAGCAGCCTCCGGATTTGGGGTTTGAAATGCTCAATGTACAAGAATATTTGTTAAGAAAAGAAGTGATTCCATTTTTGGCAAAATTCGATACGTGTTCTTGCCCAAGATGCGTTGCCGATGTAACAGCTCTAGCAATGAATAATTTGGATCAAAGATATGCCGTGATCGAAACGCAAAATATGGCTCCACTACTTAGTTTTTATAAAAATAAATTGAGACCAAATATTATTTTTGAATTGTCAAAAGCAATTATGGTCGTAAAAGACAATCCACATCACTAATGCATACAAAACCCTATGCGACACTTTAGGCGACCAAGTTTCTAAAAAATGTGTATTTTGCAAAAATAGTACTTGCAATGCCACGTAAATTATGATATACTATCAAGGATTAGCGTTTGCTAAGTAAATTGTGGAAATTTTATCGAAATTGTTTTGAAATTTCCATTGTCCTTGTTTCCTAAAATTAGGAAGCCATTATGTCCAGAAGGAGGTGTATCGCACATGAATAAGTACGAATTGGCATTGGTTCTAAGTCCAACATTAGATGAAGAAGCAAGATTGGCTGAAGTAGCTAAAATCCAAGCTGTTTTGGAAAGATTTGGTGCAAAAGTTGAAAAAGTCGATGACTGGGGAAAAAGAAAACTCGCTTACGAAATTAAAAAAGTAAACGAAGGATTCTATAGCTTCACAACTTTTGAATCTGATTCCAAAGCTCCAGCAGAAATTGAAGCACGTATGCGTATTATGGAAAACGTATTGCGTTATTTGATTATTCGCAAAGAAGCGTGATGATTTTAGGAGGCGATTATTATGAATAAAGTAATGTTAATGGGTCGTTTGACGAAAGATCCCGATGTCAGATATACCCAAGCTGCTGAACCATTGGCGGTTGTGAGATATACTTTGGCAGTCAATCGACGTTTCAAACGCCAAGGCGAACCAGATGCAGACTTTATCAATTGTGTTGCTTTTGGTAAAACTGGCGAATTTGCGGAAAAATATTTAAGAAAAGGTCAAATGATCGGTGTTTCAGGTCGTATTCAAGTCCGTTCTTGGGATGACAAAGATGGGAAAAAACAATGGTCTACTGATGTTGTTATAGAAGACCAATATTTTGCTGAAAGCAAACGCAATGAAGGGTATTCAGATGGAGGCACCTCCTCTGCTCCTGCTCCGAAATCTGCACCTGCAAACAAACCCGCAGATGGTTTTTATCCAATCGATGAAACAATGGAAGACGATGACATGCCTTTTTAATTCCAAATAATCTAATGAAGGAGGAACATTCTAATGATTCAAAAAAAACGTGGTCGTAGAAAAAAACGTGTGTGCCAATGTTGTGCAGACAAAGTTACAAGCGTTGATTATAAAGACACAAATAAATTGAGAAGATACGTTTCTGAAAGAGGAAAAATTCTTCCAAGACGTATTACAGGAAACTGTGCAAAACATCAAAGAACTTTGACTATTGCTATCAAAAGAGCAAGACATGTATCCTTGATGCCTTATACTCAAGATTAATTTCAAAAAACAAAGACCTCTCCTGCAAAAATGTAGGGAGGTCTTTTTTGTATTTGTAGTTGTAGCAAAATGAGTTGTCTGAAATTACTTTAGTAGTGAAAATGTGTAGGGGAGGGGTTCTAGCCCCTCCCGAAATGAGCTTCGGCGGTGAGGTGTATACTCACTTTGCACCGCCTTTTTTCGCTATTCCTACTGAATTCCCAAAACCGTATGAATCCCATTTTCATTTTCTACATATTCAAAAGCAATTTCATCTTCAATACCATACAGTAAAATTTCCAAATTGTCCTTGACAGGCACACCGAATAGCCCTTTTTCATTTTCAAGTCCAATATAATATAACGTATTGCCATCAATGACGATATTTTGTATCGACTCAATGAGACCTTCTGCAATTGCCAAGTCTTCTTCGTTCGTGAGGGAAATGCCATTGCCCGTCATCAATTGGCGGTAAGCCGTTTCGCATTCCTGTACGGTGTCGCCAATGGCAACAATTTGATACCTCTGGATATTGACCATGGCATATTTTTTAACGAGCCCAGCTCCATCTTTTAGTGAAAGGAAATACGTCGGCTCATCGGCAATATTTAATAAAATAGGGAATGTTGCCACGTATTGTAGATTTTGCACTTGTCCTTCAGCTGAAGACATTGCTGAAATTTCTTTCGCCCCTGAAATTTGATAGTAATTCGTTTCTTTCGTTCTCGCATTCATGAGGACAAACCCCACGTTTGACTGGTCACTACCGACGGAAGTCACACCAGTATACACCCAAACGTCGTCATCGAGAGCGATATAATTGTATCCTTCAGTGGATTGCAACACTTCTCTTTGTCCAATGACACTATTGATGAACCCATTTTTGAGCATACCATAATAATTGTATTGCTCAATCAAAAGATTGGCATCGTATACTTGGTCAATCCACGTTGGCACATCTGTAATGTCATGGTACGTATGCTCACCTGTAATGGCATCGACTAGGACAATGCCGATGATATCCGTTCCACCAAAAAGCCCAATGGTTTTCGTCTCAACAGAACAAACCCAGTACGGTCTGCCGTCTTCATCAACTTCAAAATCCATGGTGCGAATCATCGCTGTTGGGTAATTGAAACGAATGTGGCGGTATAAATTGCGTCCGAAATACTCAAATGGGGAATACTTGATTTGATCGCCATCGGTCAGTTTGACGAGTTCGGCATCTTGTGTCGTCATATCAATTTTCATATACCCCGGTATGCCCTCATTCCGATTCATCAACCATTTGATGGCATCGCCGTATTGCAGAGGTGTCACTCGGACTGGTTTGCCCTCAAAATTGATTTGGCTATAATATCTGCTGACTTCAAATTGAGAGACCATATCGACAAGACTGCCCATCTCACGCTCAGCAAGGCGGGCTGCGGAATCGGCATCGAGTATTGGAATTTGGTTGTAGTCGACTTCATGAATGTTGGTTGAAAAATCACCTGTTTCGACTACAAGCAGTTCTCTATAAGATGATGCTCTCAAAATTGGTGACGACAACAAAATACCACCGACATAAAGCAGTATGGCAAACGCTGGAAATACGAGATATTTTTTCGTTTTTTGGAATACCCGATTTCGCTCTTCCGTATCTTTTTGTATGAAAATTGCATTGACGATGGAGGCAAAATTAATCACTAGCCCCACGACAATGAGTCCCACGAAAAATGACCACATCTCTTGCGAGTGTATATTCATAGGTGGCAAGTAATAATAATACATTAGCCCCCATGCAATGATTGTTAGTAAAATGCAAAAACTTCTTTTTTTTGTCATAAAACGCTCCTTCTTTTTTTAAATTGGTCAAAACCATCGGGTTTTCATATGTTTTTATTAAAATTCAGTTAAATGGTGCAAATACCCTCTTTACAGATGTACAATTATTGATTATACTATACTATGGTGAGATAAACAATAAAGGAAACCCTTTATTATTTTAGGATTGATTTGCAAAGTGTTCTCAGCTCATTTCTTTGAGCAGACAATACTTGCATCTAACGACTATTATTATAAAATATTTCCTTTAATATGTATATAGCTTTTTGGAATTTAATAACTTTCTAATAAAAGAGATGAGGAAGTGATGGTATGAAAATAGAACGTGTAAGTGAAAATCAATTGAAACTGACCCTCACAAAGGCAGACTTAGAAGAAAAAGGCATTCGCTTGTCCGAGCTTATGAGTCCGACCGAAAAAACGCAACAACTATTCCGTGATTTGATGGAACATACATTGATGGGATATGATTTTGTTGGCAACAACGTACCGCTGATGGTGGAAGCTTCGCCTTTTGGTACAGATGGCATTGCAATCATCGTGACACGCATGGTCAATGAACAAAGCGGAGGCACAACGACGTATGACGAGCCTTACGTTTCGACTCGTACAGAACCCAAACGTTGGAAAGAAAAAAATATTGAGGGCAGAAAAAAACGCAAATTAAAGGGCGAACACCTCTTTATTTACGCTTTCAAAGAACTCAATGAGATTGTGCGATTTTCTTTGCGTGTGCGAAATCAATTCAAAGGGGACAGTGCAGTCTACAAAAAAAATGCCCAATATTTCTTGATACTTAATAATGCCACTTTGGAAGATGCAGAAGGCCTCAATATTTTGTCTTTTGTTCTTGAGGAATATGGAACGAAATATATTGCAAGTCCTTTGAGCCAGTCATTTCTCACCGAGCATGGCGAAGTCATTATTGAAAAAAATGCAATTGAATCGCTTTCAGGGGCCTTTGGTGCACCACAAGTACAAATGGTGGTCGACCCTGTACCTGAAAAAGTAGAGGAATATTTCACGCATTGTTTGTCTTTTGACGAAGAATAAGAACAAAGTAAAATGAAATACTAAAAAAAATCAGTTCTTTGCCAAATGTTGGGAATGAATTCGTAGGGGAGGGGTTCCACCCTCCCTCCCGATAAGAAGCACAATATTATAGATTTGATTTTTTAAATTTACCCCAAGTAAAGTTTAGAACCAAAAAATCACCACAATCTAGTTTCCAATCGTTGAAACTCGGTTATGGTGATTTTTATTTTTCTACAGTTTGAATGACTTTGTGGGGCAACTTGCATTCACCCACGGGCATTGTACAAAACCTTACAACTCATCATTCAAATACGCATCAATTGCCAAAGAAAGTTGGTCAGGACAGCTCGTCCCTCTATTTCCACAATCGACACCACGCAATTTGTCTCTTGCCACAGTCACGTCCATACCTTCTGCCAGCAAACCGATCCCTCTCAAATTCCCTTGGCAACCGCCAACGAAAGAAATATTTTTCAACTTTCCCTCTTCCACGTCGAAAGTGACACTCCTCGAACAGACACCTTTATTTTGATACGTATAACTCATTTCAATCCCTCCTAATTTTCTACAATATATTCCATAAAACGACTATAATTCTTTTGTATCTTACTAAATATTATTTCAAAAGTCAATCGTTTTATGCGTTATTGCTTGGCAGTATGTATTCTTACAAATATGGTATTGCCCAAAAAACAGTTGACATCTCAAATTTCTTGTGCTACACTACAGATAGTCATTTGTTTGCAAAATGACTGCCCGTAGAGGAGCAATTTTCATCAGTATACAGAGGGATATGGTAAGGCATAAACGAACTCTGTCGAAAGGGAAAATTGCCGAAGAAAAAACTTGCGTTACCACGTTTTTTCTGGTTGGATACGATGAATAATCTGCCAACTGTCATTGGAAACAATGGAGTGCTACGATACAATTTTCGCTATTTTTCAATGTGGAAATTGCTGTCGACACTTTGGGAGGTCGGCTTTTTTTATATTCATTTTCGTATATATAACAAACTCAGATCGTATGATAGAATAAGGAAGGGAATCACAATGAAAAAAATTAATTTAGCAGTCGTCGGTGCAACCGGTATGGTGGGTCGTACATTTTTGAAAGTCCTTGCAGAACGCAATTTGCCAATTGAAAATTTCTATGTTATGGCATCGAAACGTTCTGCTGGCTCAACCATCACATTCCAAGGAAAAGACTATGTCGTAGAAGAATTGACTGAAAGTTCGTTCGATAAAAAAATCGATATTGCTCTCTTTTCAGCAGGCGGTGGCACGAGTACGACTTTCGCTCCAATCGCTGCAAAAAAAGGCTGTATCGTCATCGACAATAGTGCGGCATGGCGAATGGACAAAGAAGTACCGCTCATCGTCCCTGAAGTCAATCCGGAGGACATCTCGTGGCATAAAAATATCATTGCCAATCCAAACTGCTCGACGATTCAAGCAATGGTGGCACTAAAACCACTCGATGCAAAATATGGCATTTCTCGTGTTGTATATTCTACATACCAAGCGGTGAGCGGTTCTGGTGTTGCTGGTTGGAACGATTTGGAAAAAGGGCTAAAAGGCGAAGCCCCAACGAATTACCCACACCAAATTGCCAACAACTGTTTGCCTCATATCGATGTATTTTTAGAAAATGGCTACACAAAAGAAGAAATGAAAATGATACTCGAAACGAGAAAAATTTTGAACAAACCTGATTTGAAAGTAACGGCAACGACAGTACGTGTACCCGTATTCAACTCACATAGCGAGTCGATTAATATTGAATTTGAAAATGAGTTCGTACTCGACGAGTTGATTGAAACACTCAAAAATGCAAAAGGTATTGTGGTACAAAATGATTCTGCGAATAACGAATATCCATTGGCACTTTCTGCTACTGGAAATGATGAAGTTTTCGTTGGTCGAATCCGCCGTGACGAGAGTGTACAATCGGGCATCAATCTTTGGGTCGTTGCGGATAATATCAGAAAAGGTGCGGCGACAAATGCAGTGCAAATTGCAGAAGAGATTATCAAAACTCTCTAATTGCTTAATCTTTATTGCTCTCACAATTAAATATTGCTAAAATTATAAGACTTTGTAAATATTAAGGTTTGCAAAATAAAAGTTTTGATCTCTCAAAGCCTAGCTTCAACTTTTTCAAAGATTTTTGTTGGCGGAGTCAACTCACTTTCCTACGGAAAGTTGCTTCGCAACCGCTGTATTCTTCAGCGGTGAGGGAGTTTGAGGCAGAGCCTCAAGGTCTTATCTTTTTTAAAATAGCAGTACATAGACAACCAAATTATGGAGGTGCGTAGTATGTCAATTTTTACAGGTGCAGGCGTTGCGTTGGTGACACCGATGCATGCAGACGGAACAGTGAACTTTGAAGAAATGAGAAAATTAATTGAGTTTCAACTCGAAAACAAAACAGATGCGTTGATCATTTGCGGAACGACAGGGGAAGCCTCTGTCTTGACAGATGAAGAACAAGTGGAATGCGTGCGTTTTGCAGTGGAAGTCACAAAAGGCAGAGTGCCAGTCGTGGCTGGAGCCGGAAGCAATGACACAGCCCACGCAATCAAACTTTGCAAAATGTGTGAAGACGCTGGGGCAAATGCACTTTTGCTCGTGACACCATACTACAATAAGGCGACACAAAAAGGACTCATCATCCACTATACAAAAATTGCAGAAGCCGTTTCATTGCCAATCATTTTGTATAACGTCCCAAGTCGTACGAGTTGCAATATCGCACCGAAAACAGTACTTGAGTTGTCGAAAGTAAAAAATATTGTGGCACTCAAAGAAGCCAGTGGCGACATCTCACAAGCAGCAACACTTGCGTCCATTTTACCAAAAGATTTCGATATCTACAGCGGAAACGACGACCAAATTTTGCCTTTGCTTTCGCTTGGCGGAAAAGGTGTCATCTCCGTTTTGAGTAACATTGCACCGAGACAAACGCATGATATGGTCGAGTTTTTCTTCGCTGGCAAAATAAAAGAAGCCATCGCTTTGCAAGTGGAAGCCGTCGAACTCATTTCTGCTATCTTCATTGAAGTCAATCCAATTCCAATCAAAAGAGGCTTACAACTGATGGGCTACAATGTTGGCAGTTGTACTTTGCCACTTTGCGATATGGAGCCACAAAATGAAGAAGTATTGAAAATGGCAATGAAAAACTACGGTTTGATCAAATAAAGGAGAATGAAATGATAGACATTATCATGCACGGATATAGCGGAAAAATGGGGAAAGTCGTATGCGATATCGTAGCCAACGAGGAGGCTTGTCAAATCGTTGCGGGCATCGATGCATTTTTGACTAAAGCCCCATTTCCCACTTTTCAAAAAGCCATGGATTGTACAGTAAAAGCCGATGTCATCATCGATTTTTCGACAGCAACTGCAATTCCAGAGTTGCTTGCATTTGCAAAAAAATCGGGCATACCGCTCGTACTTTGCACTACAGCTTTGACAGATGAAACACAAAAAGAATTAGAAGAAACAGCGAAGAGTGTAGCGATTTTAAAATCAGCTAACATGTCTTTGGGTGTCAATTTGGTGATGGAGTTGGTGCAAAAAGCGGCAACGATTTTGACAGAAGCCAACTTCGATATTGAAATTGTGGAACGTCATCACAATCAAAAAATCGATGCACCAAGTGGCACTGCCATAGCCATTGCCGATGCAATGAATGAGGCACTCAAACAACAATTTTCGTATACGTACGACCGTTCACAAGTCAGAGTGCCACGAGGGGATAAAGAAATCGGTATCCACGCAGTGCGAGGTGGCAATATCGTAGGCGATCATGAAGTCATTTTCGCTGGGCGAGATGAAGTCATAGAAATCAATCATAAGGCAACTTCAAAAGAAGTATTTGCTGTAGGGGCAGTAGGTGCTGCGAAATATTTGGCGGGAAAACCACCGAAATTGTATTCTATGGCAGATGTGATGAAATAAAAAGTATAAAGAATTGTATGGAGCGTCGGTAAATTGTATATCCCTAATTAAATATTGCCAAAAATATAAAATCTTCTAAGTACTCAGGTCGACAAAATTAAAGTTTTGAGCCGGCTTTTTCAAAAGCTGGTGGGGTTTGGGGCAAAGCCCCAAGGTCTTTTCTTTTTTTAAAATAGTAATATTTAGTCGGTACCTTATTAGACGTTCCATTTTTATAAGGAGGAACTTACGTGAGAAGAAAAGACAGAGAAATCAACGACCGTGCAGAAATCCTGAAAATCATTGACGATTGTACGCATTGTCGAATTGGATTTTACGATGATGGCGAGATCTATATTGTGCCACTTAATTTTGGATATATCGAAAAAAACGGTGATTTGACACTGTATTTCCACAGTGCAAAAGAAGGGCGGAAAATTGATTTATCAAAGCAATCTCCGTCAGTGGCCTTTGAAATGGATATCGATTATAAACTCCATACTGGCGAGATTCCTATAGAGCAAAGTGTGGCTTGTGACTATACTGCGAGATTCCAAAGTGTCATTGGCAATGGAAAAATTTCTATCGTAGAGGAAGAAGCAGAAAAAATAGTCGGACTCGATGCGATTATGTACCAAAGTACGAGGAAGAAAGATTGGACGTACCAAAATGAAATGCTGATGGCGGTTTGTGTGTTGAAACTTGAGGTGTCGAAGATGTCTTGCAAGGTGCATGAGTGAGTGGCTCTGCTACAAAAACTAAGCCACGAAACCGAAAAACCATATACAAAATCGAGTCTCCTAAAACTCCGTTTTGTATATGGTTTTTATTTTGCATGTACTCAGGCGAGCAAAGAATAAAATTTTGTCAATTTTTCCAAAGGTGTTTGCTGGCAGGTGCGGACAGCGTCCACGGTCTTAAAAAGGGTTCTGAATAGTTACAATAGTACTCAATATCCTTAACCCTCCAACAATTCCAATGCATTGTGTGCCGCTGATTGTTCGGCTTCTTTTTTACTCTTGCCCTCGCCTTTGCCGAGTGTCTTTTTCCCGTGACGGACTTCCGCCACAAAAACTTTATTATGATCAGGGCCATTTTCCGCTACAATTTCATATTGAATCGGTATTTTACTCGTTTTTTGCATCAACTCTTGCAGGTGCGTTTTGCAGTCGAGGTCTAAAAAAGTATGCTTTGTCGACTGGATCGCCTCTTCCATAAACTCCATAATGAATTTTTGGGCCGCCACCACACCGCCGTCCATTGCAATGGCACCGACTACAGCTTCAAAAGTATCTGCCAAAATAGAATCCCTTGTGCGACCGCCTGTGGTTTCTTCGCCTTTGCCCAGCAAAACGTAATCCCCTAGATCGATTTTTCGTGCAATTCTTGAAAGCGAACCCTCACAAACGACTGCTGCTCGCAATTTCGTCAATCCGCCTTCGAGCATTTGCGGAAACTCCCTATACATATATTCGCTCACGACCATATCTAAGACGGCATCGCCAAAAAACTCCAAGCGTTCATTGCTTTCGTACAACTCTTTTCTCGTTTCATTCGTAAAAGAGCTATGTCGCAACGCTAGATTTAAGAGGTTTGCATCTTTGAATGTATATTGTATTTTTTCTTCAAATGCCTTTTGCTGTTGTTGACCTTTGATCATGCTTGTTTCTCCACTTCATTTTTAATATATTCAACCACTTCACCGATTGATTCCATGCGTTCTGCTTGGTCTGTGTCAAATTCAAAATCAAATTCTTCTTCTAATGCAGAGATAATTTGAAATAAATCTAAAGAATCTGCACCGAGGTCTGAAAACACAGTTTCTGTAGAAATTGTTTCTACACCTACGCTCAATTGTTCCGCAATAATTTCCAATACAGTTTTTACGTCCATGACTTTCTCCTTTTCATTATCCTCAATTTTCAAATTATTATGTGTTATTTTTTATTTTTATGACTCTTCAATTTCGCTGAATTGTTCTTTCATTTTTTCGACAATATTTGCATCTGAAAAGATGACGCATTGTCGAATGGCATTTTTGATTGCCTTGGCATTCGAGCTTCCATGTGCCTTAACAACCAAGGAATTGAGACCCAGAAATGGTGCTCCGCCGATTTCATCAGAATCGAAGTGATGCTTTAATTTCATGAGTGGCGTTTTCAGCATAAGAGCCGCCACTTTATAAGGGCCTTTCATGATTTCTTCCTTTAACATAGAAAGCAACATCATACCCATACCCTCACACGTTTTCAAGATGGTATTTCCAACGAATCCATCACATACAACGACGTCCGCCTTTGCATATGGAATGTCTCTCGCCTCGATATTGCCGATGAAGTTGATGTCTTTTGCTTCTTCAAGCAGTTCGTGTACTTCTTTTGCGAGTGCATTTCCTTTTTCTTTTTCAGCACCAATATTTGCCAGTGCCACTTTTGGATTTGCAACCCCCATTGTATGCTCTACGTATAGAGAACCCATTTTCGCAAATTGCTCGAGGTATCTCGGTTTGCAATCGACATTGGCTCCACTATCGACAAGAAAAGTCAATTTCCCTTTCGTCGGCAAACAAGTGCCAAGAACTGGTCGTTCAATGCCTTTGATTCGCCCGATAATGAGCAACGCTCCCGTCAAAATTGCCCCCGTACTCCCTGCGGATACGAAGCCATCTGCTCTGCCCTCTTTGACTTCTTTTAAACCAACCACGAGAGAAGAATCTTTTTTCTTACGGATTGCAGTCGTTGGTACTTCGTCTGTGCCGATGATTTCTGTCGCTGGTACAATTTCAATATCTTCCGCTGGATACGTATAATTTTCCAATTCTTTTTTCAGCACATCTTCTTGCCCTACGAGTCGAATGCGTACATTCAATTCTTTGACGGCTTCTACAGCCCCTTTGACAGTTTCCACAGGAGCAAAATCTCCGCCCATACCATCGAGAACTACGATTACTTTTTCACTCATTCTATGAATCGCTCCCTTCCTTTATATTGCCTAACAAATATAGTATATCAAAACTTTTTGAAAATACAATATATATTTGCAAAAAAAATACCTAAATTTTCCGTTGTCATTCCTTATGCTTTATAACAATACGTGTACAATCAATGGCAAAGTGAACAAAGACAATACTGTCGATACAAATACGTACTCTGAGGCACGTTTTGGATCACATCCATACATTTCAGCAAAAGAGGGCAATGCTGCCGCTACAGGTGTGCCACAAAGTACAATGAATACACTATGGGGCAATCCGCTCAAAATAAACCCACCGGCATATTTTGCCACGACAGGCATGACGAGTAACGTAAAAAAGCAAAGCACATATACTGATTTGTCTTTGAATACGCTTTTCAAGTCAGCTGACGCAAGCAATGTCCCGATATAGAGCATCGAAATGCAAAGTGTTGTCGTTGCTGCGTATTGCATGGCATTGGCAATTTGCGGAATGATGGTGATCTCCGTCAAGTACAGCACTATCCCAATGACAGCGGCAATGAACATATTATTCGTAAAAAATTCTTTTGCCACGTCTTTCGCCGTTTTTTTGACTTCACTGCCCATTGCAAAAAATATTTTACATACAGTAATCAAGTACATATTGCAAGATATCATAATCGCCACACAGTAAAAAAGTGCAGCATCGCCATACATCGCAATGATCAAGGGTTGTCCCATAAATATTACGTTGCTATAGACACCACCAACGATAAAAATCCCATGTTGGCTTAGTGTGAGTTTGATACTTTTTCCTACAAGATAAAATATCCCCGCACAAATCGTCAAAATGATGAACACACTGGCACTGAGTTTGAGAAAGTCAATCCACTGTTCGGCATCGTATGGACGTTGCATCAACATCACCATATTACAAGGCACAGCGACTCTCGTCAAAGTGACAGATAAACCTCTTGCGGACGCATCTGATAAGTACTTGAATTTGTATAGCAAAATCCCGGCAACCATCAGTAAAATCATACTGCTTAATTGTTGAATTACTATTGCGGTCATAAAAAACACCTTTCATTTTGTGGCACAGAACCATTGAGAAAATTTCTGTACGTTGACTAAAAAAACAAGTGTAATACCAAAATCCGAATCCCCATACAGATCAGCAACGCACCACCAAAATCGACCGCCCTTTTATGAAATTTTCGTCCCACACGCATACCAACGTAGCTCGAACATAAACAAATAAAAAAAGTAACTGTGCCAATGATTGCACTTGCGAAAATAATATGTACAGAAAATAGAGCAAAACTGACACCCAAAGCCAACGCATCAATGCTTGTAGAAACGCCTTGCAATAGCAATATTGGTAGTGTCAATTCATATTTTTTTGTCGATTCCAATTCTGGAATGTGATTTTGAAAAATCATATTCATACCGATGAAAAACAAAAGTACGAAGGCCACATAATGGTCAATCATGTACATAAAGTCTTTCAATTGCAACCCAAACCCATACCCCACAATTGGTGCTACGGATTGGAACAAGCCAAAACATGCACTTTGCAACAATCCTTGTTTCATTGTAAACCGTGGGCTTGCCACTCCATTTGCAATGGATATGGCAGAGGCATCAATTGCAAGACCTATCGCCATCAAAACAATTGAAATTATTTCCATACAATCCCTCTTTTCTAAAAAGTAAACTCTTATTAGTATAGTGGGAAATTGAATGGAGTATGACAAATACATCTATACAAACAGTTTGCCCGCAAACAAATGTATGCGAGCAAACTGTTTTGATTATAAAATTAACGAAATCGTCAAATCATTTCTCATGTACCAGGAAGTACAGGTACTGGTGCAGGTGGTTCTACTGCATTTTCAGGAATTTCAAGTATTTTTTGTGTAGAACCGCTACTTGATTGAGCAGCTTTTGCTGCTGCGGCTTCTGCTGCTGCTGCCTCTGCGGCTGCAATTTCTGCTTCCACTTCCGCCAAAGATTTCACAGTAATTACAATATTTGCGTCTATAGTGGTTTGAAATGCACCTTCGTCATAAACTGCTTTTTCCAATTGGAAAAAGTGTAAAAAATCATCTCCATTTGTACACACTTCGCCAGTATGCGAAATGCCAATGACCCATTTTGTACCTACGTCAATTTTTTCTTCCACGTAGAATTTTGAACTCCCCAAAACGAGTACGTCTTTATATCCTTCTTCCTGTGCTTTTAATACAGTTGTCGTATATGTGCCAGGTAGTGGACAAGCATTGGCAATACCTGACACTTTTTGTCCGCCACATCCAACTAAAATAGGAATTACAAGAATATAGCATAATTTTTTCAACAGCGATTTACATTGATTCATGGTTCGATCTCCTTTTGTATTTACTTAATATTATTTTAAGACATTCCAAAGACATTTTAACAATTCATCAAACATTTGTCAATACCTTCTGCTGCAATTTTTCCAGCACCCATTGCCAAAATGACAGTTGCAGCTCCTGTAACTGCATCTCCGCCGGCATAAACAAACGGTTTTGTTGTCTCATTTGTCTCTTCATTGACAACCAAACAACCTCTTTTATTGAAATCAAGATCTTTCGTTGTTTGTCTAAGCAGTGGGTTTGGCGAAGTACCAATTGCCATAACAACCGTATCGACATCGAGTACAAAGTTAGAACCCTCGATGACAATCGGACTGCGACGTCCACTGGCATCTGGCTCGCCAAGTTCCATTTTGACACATTCCATGCCTGAAACTTGCCCATTGCCATTGTCGAGAATTTTGACTGGATTGTTGAGTAACAAAAATTCGATGCCTTCTTCTTTTGCGTGGTGAATTTCTTCCAAACGAGCTGGAATTTCTTCTTCTGAACGGCGGTAGACTATGTATACATGTTCTGCCCCCATACGTTTGGCACATCTTGCAGCATCCATTGCCACATTTCCACCACCGACTACGGCTACAGCTTTGCTTTTTCTAATTGGTGTTTGAGAAGTTGGTAAATATGATTTCATTAAATTAATGCGAGTGAGGTATTCATTTGCGGAATATACACCAACCAAAGCTTCACCAGAAATGCCCATAAACGTCGGAAGTCCCGCCCCTGTACCAATAAACGCAGCGTCATACTTCATGTCGTTTAGCAATTCATCCAAAGAAAAGACACGTCCAACAAACATATTCGTTTCCACCGAAACACCAATGTCTTTTAGAGAATCAATTTCTTTTTGTACGATTGCTTTTGGCAAACGAAATTCAGGAATGCCATACACCAAAACACCACCTGCTTTGTGGAACGCTTCATAAATGGTCACATCATATCCTTTTTTGCCGAGGTCTCCCGCACAAGAAAGACTCGATGGGCCAGAACCAATGACTGCCACACGTTTTCCGTTTGGTGTTGGTTTTTTCAATTTTTGGTCAACATTGTTCATGTACCAATCCGCCACAAAACGCTCAAGTCGTCCAATGGCAACGGCTTCGCCTTTGATTGCACGCACGCATTTTTGCTCACATTGTGTTTCTTGTGGGCAGACACGACCACATACTGCGGGCAAAGCGTTTGTGGAAGTAATGACTTCGTACGCTTCAATGAATTTTTTTTCTGCAACGAGTGTCACAAAATCAGGTATTTTTACATTGACAGGACAACCATTCATACACGGTTTGTGTTTGCAATTGAGACAACGCTCAGCTTCTGTGACTGCCATATCGTCTGTATAACCAAGAGTGACTTCTTCAAAATTTTTATTTCTTACGTTTGGATCTTGTTCCGGCATAGGAACTTTATCTGCTTGCATATTCGCCATAAGTATACACCCCTTATTTTCAAATTCAATCCAGTGGAATCGTTCTTATTTTCGCAATTCACATTCGTGATCCGCTTTCATTTGCGTTTCTTCCGCCTTGTAAACGGAATTTCGATTCATCAATTCATCAAAGTCAACGAGATGTCCATCAAAATCTGGACCATCAACGCAGGCAAAACGAATTTTTCCATCGACTGTCACACGGCAACAACCACACATTCCCGTACCATCGACCATGATTGGATTGAGACTCACAAGTGTTTTTATGCCAAATGGCTTCGAGGTCAAAGAAACGAATTTCATCATAGGAATTGGGCCTATGGTAATGACCATATCATATTGTATGCCGTTAGAACTGATATTGTTTTCAATCAAAGATTTCAATTTGTCAGTAACGAAGCCTTTTTCGCCTTTTGAACCATCGTCTGTCATCAAGTAAAAATGATCCGATACTGCTGTCATTTCATCTTCGAGAATGACAATATCTTCATTTCTAAATCCAGCAATGACATCGACTGACACACCGGCATTGTGCAACGCTTTTGCTTGTGGATACGCAATCGCACACCCAACACCACCACCGACAACAGCCACCCTTTTCAAACCCTCAATTTCCGTTGGAATCCCCAAAGGACCCACGAAATCTAAGATTTTATCGCCCACATTCATATTGCCAAGGCGAGTCGTAGAAAGTCCCGCTTTTTGAAAAATAATGGTGACCGTTCCTTTTTCTCTGTCGTAATCTGCAATGGTAAGAGGAACTCTCTCGCCATCTTCATCAATGCGGAATAAAATAAATTGACCTGCCTCCGCTTTTTTTGCAACGAAAGGTGCTTCGACTTCAAGAAGTGTCACCGCCGAGTTCAACTCTCTTTTTTGAATGATTTGAAACATACCATATCAATCCTTTCTGTATCGTTCCTAAAATGATTCCTACGTACATTTTCTCACTAAAAGTTTAAAAATAAATTTAAGACACATGACAAAATGCTAAAATTATGATAAACTATGGAAAATCGTATTTTGAAATTGACAAAAACACATTGCACGAGGTTTGGTTTGTAATTATAGTTATGTGATTCATTTGTAAAAAAAATAGGTATTGCACTCATCATATCACAAAATCGTCTATTGCAAAAGTAATTTTACAATTTTACACGAAAATTCATCATTTTTATGAAATATGTATATTATACAGGAGGAAAACATGGAAAAACAGTACAATTTAAAGGAATTTGTAGGGATCATACGTACATTACGGGGAGAAAATGGCTGTCCGTGGGACAAAAAACAGACACATTTCACATTAAAAGAGCTTTTGCTCGAAGAAACATACGAAACAATCGATGCAATTGAGCAAAGCGATATGGAAAATTTACAAGAAGAATTGGGTGATTTGCTACTCCACATCGTTTTGCATGCCACGATCGCTGAAGAAGAAGGTCACTTTACGATGGACGACATCATCACAGGGATTGCCAACAAAATGATTTTCCGTCATCCACACGTTTTTGGTGAAGCAACTGCCAAAACTGCCGAGGACGTATCTGTCTTATGGGAAGAACGAAAAAAAGAAGAGAAGAATTTACAAACGACAAGCCAAGCCATGAAGCGAATCCCAAAAGCAATGCCCGCTTTGATTGCCACAGCGAAAGTACAAAAAAAAGCAAGTGAGGTCGGTTTCGATTTCGATTCCGTAGACGGGGCAATCGAGAAGGCAAAAGAGGAATGGAACGAGCTAAAAGTAGAAATAGATAAAAAATCAGACAAAATCGAGGAGGAATTTGGTGATATTTTATTCTCTACTGTAAATGTTTCGAGATTTTTGAAATTAAATTGCGAATTTGCCTTGACAAAAGCCACTAAAAAGTTTATAAATAGATTTGAGTATATTGAAAATGCGGTGATATCGCAAGGGAAGATACTCAACGAGGTATCTCTTGCGGAGATGGACACGCTATGGAACGAAGCCAAGACAAAGGCGGAAATTCCAAATACGTAATCCGTGTTACTTGCAATCGACAGTATGAAAAAATGTAAAAGCAGATTTTAAGGAGGAACAAAAGAATGAATAAAGCAGATTTAATTGGTGTTATGGCTGAAAAAGCGGAAATGAGCAAAAAAGATGCAGAAAAAGCATTGAAAGCGTTCGAAGAGGCTGTAACAGAAGAACTTCAAAACAATGGCAAAGTACAACTCGTAGGTTTTGGTACATTTGACGTGGCTGAACGTGTGGCTCGTGAAGGAAGAAACCCTCAAACTGGTGAACCTATGCCTATCCCTGCTTCCAAAGCACCAAGATTCAAAGCAGGTAAAGTATTGAAAGATGCAATCAACAAATAAGATTTGTCACTTTTTGTTGTAATTGCTATATAAGCACTTCATGACGGAGGGTTCGTTGTGGAGTGCTATTTTTGGAATTCAAAAGTAGGAGGAGGCCAGTCAGTATGCGAGTCGATAAATTTTTAAAAGTATCAAGAATCATCAAAAGAAGAACGATTGCAAATGAGGCTTGTGATGCCTCTCGTGTGGCAATCAACGACAAAATCGTAAAAGCCGGCACGGAAGTCAAAGTCGGCGACATCATCACGATCCAATTCGGTACAAGAGAAACGAAAGTAGAAGTCTTAAGCCTCAAAGAATCGGTGCGAAAAGAAGATGCGGTGCTGATGTATAAAAACTTATAAATCACATAAATTCTTAAACATACAATCATAATCTCCTGTATGCTGTCATATCATAGGTATATCACAGTATAGAGTCTTTGTAACGGCTCGACGATAGGAGGTTATTTTTTTGATAGAAGAAAAAAAAGAGAAAAGAAATTTCCACAACATATCACTCGAAAACAGAGAAAAATTATCAATTTCAGGTGTCAGCGAAGTGTTATCTTTTGATGAAGACAGCGTCATTATGGAAACGTCCTTTGGACTTTTGTTGATCAAAGGTGTGGGGCTTCACATGGGAAAATTGGATTTGATGACAGGAGAAGTGACCGTCGAAGGGATTATTGAAAATATTGGCTATTCTGACAATATTTCCACTCAAAAACAAGGAATTTTCGGTAAATTATTTCGATGATTGAGTGGGGTGAAACCATATGACTTTCATGTATTCCCACACAGAAATATTTTTTCTAGCTGTTTTCTTAGGTGGATTTTTGATGCTTTGCTACAACATCATCGAACTATTTCGATATGCAATTGCCGTACATAAAAAATTTTTAATACAACTAGAAGATTTGCTTTATTGGATTTTTTGTCTTTTTTTGGTGTTTCATGTCGCTTTGACACATACGAAAGGACAAATTCGATTTTTCTTCGTATTCGGCATACTTCTAGGCATGGTACTTTGCAAAGCCACCATTAGTCCGATACTATTATTTTTCAGCGAAAAAATCATTGACCTCGCAAAAAAAATAATTTCGCTGTTTTTTGAAATTTTATTTACGCCTTTTATGTTGATATATGTAGTTTTTTGTCCTCCCATAAGAAATTTTCATCTTTTTTGCGAAAGAATTGTCTCATATCTCTTGAAAAAATTAAAGTTTTATGTTACACTGTTATTCAGGAGAATTTCGCTTGATGAAAAAATATGGCGACAAGTCAAACTACGTAAAAAAGCACGAAAGGGGGAGCGATTCGGTGGAAAAAAAAAGTAATGCGAAAAATCAGAAACAAAAAAAGAAGCGTTCCATCTGGCTTCCCGGATTTTTTTGTGCAGTTTTATTTTGTACTTTTTTTGGTGTATTTGGCAATGTGCAACGTCATCAAAATTTGCAACGTGAAAAAGCAACAATCCAAACCCAAATCGAAGAACAACAACAATTGCAAATTGAAAACGAACTACAAAAAGAATATTTGCGTAGCGATGTCTATATCGAAAAAATTGCAAGAGAGCAATTAGGCATGGTCAAACCAAATGAAGTATTATATGTAGAACAAAATCAATGATGATCATTTATAATAATGTAGATTTATTTTGGGAGGGACACCCTCCCTTTTTTATCTGAAAGCATAAGTCGCCCTACCCAACATTTATAATGAAAGAAAGTGATTTTTAGGCGGTGAACCTCACGTTTTGAAACTGTACAACAAAATTGACATTAAAAAAAGACAACATAGATATGTATGCTGTCTTTTTTTTATAACGACAATTTCCTGTATTAGTCAACAGCGATAATCGTTTTTTTGTTGTAAGATCCACAAGATTTACACACTTGGTGAGGAACCATAAGCTCGCTACATTTGCTACATTTCACTAAGTTTGGCGTTGCAATTTTCCAACTTTGTGCTTTTCTTTTGTCTCTTTTTGATTTTGATACTCTACCTTTTGGTACTGCCATTTCTACACCTCCTCGTCGTCAGAAAAAAGAGTTCTTAAACTTTCCAAACGTGGGTCTATCTCCAAAGTATCGCAGTCACATTGTGCTATGTTGAGATTTTCCCCACACATAGAACACAGACCGTTACAACTTTGGCTACATAGGCATTTCATAGGCAAAGTACCTAGAATACTTTTTTTAATCACGTCAGTGAGATCAATTTGATCCCCTAAAAAAGTTTCTATCTCTTTTAGTTCGTCTACTTCTTCTTGCAAATTTGTATTGCTATTTTTTTCGTCTGTAGTTTCACGAGAAAACATTTCCTCCAAATCGAAAGTCAATTCTTCTTTGACAGGCTCCAAACATCTGTCGCATGGTCGCTCAATTTTACAACGTCCTTTTGCTGTCAAAATAAAAAGATCATCTTGATTTTTCAGTGTACCCTCAACGACTACAGGATCTAAAAATACAACCGTCTTGAGTCGATTCCATGCCTCATCTATTGTGCCTTCTACAAAAATTGGCATATCAAAGCCATCTTTTCCATAAAGCGTACTTACATCAATGTGCATACAATCACCTCCATAGTGCCATACTTCAAGCTTCGCCAAATATTGAATCAGCGATACCTTAGATAGTATACAGAAATTATTTCGTTTTGTCAAGGTGTTGAGCATATCTTTTGTAGATTTATCGCATTTTTTTCACGAACTGCCACTTCTTGTGACTTACTTTCACTCTCAACCATGAGAAAAGCAAGTCGAACACTTCAAACTTTGCGATTTATACTTTCGTACAAATACAAGTTTTTCATTGACTTTATGTAAGTTTGTGGTATACTATACAAAATACACAAAATATCATCGAATGATTGCGATTTCATTTTGTCAATTTTTCAAAGAAAGCATTCGTGTGTATATGTACAGCTTTCACAAATTTCAGTGACAATTGACAAAACTCATCACCAAAAATCGAAATTTCACAATCAAAAGGGAGGCTTTTATGAAAAAAGAAAAAGTATTTATCATCGGACATAAAAATCCGGACACCGATTCCATTTGTGCAGCCATCAGCTATGCAAACCTTAAAAATCAAATTGACTCGAAAGAATATTTGCCACGTCGTGCCGGCGAAGTCAGTGCAGAAACGCAATTTGTACTCGACTATTTTGGCATTGAAGAACCCGAATTACTCACCGATGTAGGGGCCCAAGTCAGCGACTTATCCATCACGCACGTCACACCCCTAACCAAAGACATGTCAATGAAAAATGCATGGAACACGATGCGTGATGAGGGCAAAGCCACACTGCCTGTCGTGGAAAAAAATAAACTAAAAGGCATCATTGCCGTCAAAGACATCGCCACAGCCAACATGGATATTTACGAAGACCGCATCTTGGCTCTTGCGAAAACGACGTACAAAAATATATTAGAAACCATCGACGGGACAATGGCCATCGGGAGCGAAGACGGTTGTGTGACGACAGGCAAATTGCTCGTCGGGACGGCACAAGTCGACTTGCTTGAAAAATTCATAGATGAGGGTGATATTTTAATCACTGGAAATCGATTCGAGAGCCAATTTTGCGGAGTAGAAATGAAAGCCGGTGCAATCATCGTCTGTATGGGGGCTCCTGTGTCGCAAACCATTCAAAAATTTGCAAAAGAAAATGGTGTGCGGATCATCACAACACCACACGACACGTATATGACCTCTCGTCTTGTGAGCCAAAGCGTGCCAATTTCTTATATGATGCGGACGACAGATTTGGTGACTTTTGAAACCTCTGATTACGTAAGGGAAATTCACCAGACTTTATCTTTGATTCGCCACCGAGATTTCCCCGTCCTCGATGACAACGGCAAATATTTAGGTATGTTTTCTCGTCGTAATTTATTGCATTTTAGCAAAAAGAAAATCATCATGGTCGACCATAATGAGAAAAACCAAGCCATCGAAAATATCGAAGATGCTGAGATTTTAGAAATCATCGACCACCACCGCTTGGGGAATTTAGAAACGTCAACACCAGTTTATTTTAGAAATCAACCTGTCGGTTGTACGTGTACGATTGTGTATACGATGTACAACGAAAATAACATTGACATTTCAAAAGAAATTGCAGGGCTCCTTTGTTCTGCCATCATTTCTGATACCCTAATGTTTCGTTCGCCAACTTGCACTGCGGTAGATAAACTAGCAGCAGAAGCGTTGGCAAAAATTGCAGAAATCGATATACAATCACACGCAGAAGCAATGTTTCGAGCAGGGAGTAATCTCGTAGGAAAATCAATCAAAGAATTATTCTATCAAGATTACAAAGAGTTTTTCAACGAAAAATTGAACTTTGGTGTAGGGCAAATTTCCGCTCTATACGATGATGAATTGGTAGATATTGGTCAAAAGCTATCAGAATTTATGCAAGAAGAATTGTCACCAGACAAACACAATTTCTTCCTTTTGACTAACATTTTCACACAAACCTCCACTGTTATTTTTTCTGGTCAATCGTCTTCAGAAATTATGACAACTGCTTTTGAGGGAGAAGTGATCGAAAATTCAATGAAACTTGTCGGCGTGGTCTCAAGAAAGAAACAATTCATTCCAAAACTTTTACACGCAATACAGGAAATGGAGTTGACATGAAAAATTACAAAATAACGATTGCTTACGACGGCACACCGTACCAAGGTTGGCAAAAACAAGGCAATACAAAAAATACACTACAAGAAAAATTCGAGACGATACTGCAAGAAATTTCTGGTCAAACCGTAGAGATTTTTGGGTCGGGTAGAACTGACGCTGGCACACATGCCACAGGGCAAGTCGCCAATTTTCACATGGACTTTTCAGGCACACCAGAAGAACTTCGAGAAAAAATCAATCAAAAATTACCAGAAACGGTCGCTGTCCGTGCCATCGAATTGGTCGATGACCGTTTCCACGCTCGCTTCCATGCAAAGAAAAAATGTTACATCTACACCATATGGAATAGCAATGAGCCACCTGTATTTTTGCGGAAGTATTCTTTTACTGTCAAGGAGCCTTTGGACAAAAAACGCATGGAACAAGCCGCCCATTCTTTCATCGGGACACATGATTTTTCAAGTTTTTCTGCCAATGGCAAGAGCAAAAAATCGTCGGTACGTACGGTAGAATCTATTGATTTTTCGTATGACGGCGAAAAAATCGAGATTGCATTTACAGGCAACGGATTTTTGTACCAGACCGTGCGAATTATGGTGGGGACACTCATTGAAATCGGTGAGGGCAAACGAGAAGATGACATTTTGCATTGCATCGAACAGAAAAAGAGAAGCGTTTCCGGATTTACTGCACCGTCAAAAGGGTTGGTTTTGCAATCCGTCACGTACTAAGGAGAGAAAAAATGATTAGAGTCTCAAACCTCAAAGTGCCAATTGCACTTTCAGAAAATGAAGATGAGTTGAAAAAGAGAATCGCCAGAGCAATGGCTATGCCAAAACACATTATTTTGGACTATACGATTTTTCGCCGTTCCCTTGACGCAAGAAAAAAGGGTGAAATTTACTACGTCTATACTGTCGATGTCACGGTCGAAAATCCAGAACGTGTCTTGCAAAAAAAACCATCTTTGACCCTCACTCCGCAATTGCAATACGAATTGCCAAAAGGCTCGGCTCGTCCAAAAAACCGCCCTGTCGTTGTCGGCTTCGGCCCAGCGGGTATGTTTTGCGGACTGATTTTGGCGGAGCTTGGGCTACGTCCACTCATTTTAGAAAGAGGCGGTGACGTCACCTCTCGCAAAGAAGCTGTCGACTTATTTTGGGGAAAAGGCATTCTCGATACGGAAAATAATGTCCAGTTTGGGGCAGGCGGAGCAGGTACTTTTTCTGATGGCAAATTGACAACAAGAATCAAAGATTTACGCTGTCGTAAGGTGTTGGAAACATTTGTGGAAGCTGGAGCGAAAAACGACATACTATTTGAAGCGAAGCCACACATCGGAACAGACATTTTACAAGGAGTCGTTACAAAAATGGCGGATATGATTACGACTTTGGGCGGAGAAATTCGCTACCATGCGAAAGTGGTCGACACGAAAATAGAAAATGGAGTTGTCGTTGCCGTGGAATTGCAAAACAAAGAAGTGATTCCTACAAATGATCTTGTCCTTGCAGTGGGGCATAGTGCGAGAGATACGTTTTCCATGTTGCACGAAAAAGGAATGCATCTCGAACAAAAGCCGTTTGCTGTCGGTGTCCGCATCGAGCATACCCAAGAGATGATCCAACACGCACAATTTGACAGCGACGACGACAATTTGCCAAAGGCAGAGTATGCTTTGACACACACCACGAAAAACGGACGAGGTGTCTATACATTTTGCATGTGCCCAGGTGGGTACGTTGTCGGTGCCGCATCAGAAGAAAATCGTCTCGCAATCAATGGCATGAGTTTCCACAGCCGAGACGGGAAAAATGCAAATTCAGCGGTGTTGGTGCAAGTCTATCCAGCTGATTTTCCATCAGAACATCCGCTTTCGGGCATAGAGTTTCAGCGGTCGCTAGAAGAAAAAGCGTTCCAACTTGGCGGTTCTGACTACACTGCACCTGTGCAAAGAGTCGGTGAGTTTCTACAACTTTCTAACCATAAAAATGAGCTTCAGCCAACGTATTTGCCAAAAACAAAATCGATTGACATGGCAGAATTATTCCCGCCTTTTATCATAGAATCACTGCGTGAGGCACTGCCTGTATTTGGCAAAAAGTTGAAGGGATTTCATAATGGAGACGGCATTTTGACAGCAGTAGAAAGTCGTTCCTCATCTCCAGTACGTATGGTACGAAATGAGCATTTCGAGTCCACTGCGTTTTCAGGTCTCTACCCAGCAGGCGAGGGAGCAGGATATGCCGGCGGAATTATTTCAGCAGCAGTTGATGGGATTCGTGTGGCGGAACAAATTTTTGAAAAGTATAAGGAGTCGTAAATGGAAATTGAAATGATACCCGAAAATTTTACAGTTTGTAAAGTAGAGGACTTTTCTGAAGTCAATTTTGACCATAAATTCATTTTTTTGGTCAAAACAGACGAAGAAAATTCCCTTGTATGTCCTACGAAAATTGCACCAAAAAATGTAATTTTACGAGAAGACAATTGGCGTGCATTTCGAGTGAAAGGCGTGCTTGATTTTTCCTTAGTCGGGGTATTGGCAAAAATAGCAACGGTTTTAGCAAATGAAGATATCAGCATTTATGCAGTATCTACATACAACACAGATTACATTTTCGTCAAAGACGAGGTTTTTGAAAAAGCAGTTGGTTTGGTCAAAATGATTTAAAAATTATGATTTGTTTTTCCACTATTTCCAATTCAAAAATTACAAATTTTCCAATAAAAAACAAAGTAAATATACCAACATATTTTCCAATATTTTTACAAAAAATGACACAAATATAAAAATTAATTTCAAAAAAATATAGCACAAGCATAAAATTGAACTCATTTTTTTCTACATAATCGAGTCAAAATCACTCATTTTCAAACACCACCATCAACCAACATATCACAAAAAATAAGCGAGCGACCAACCGAGCCAAAATCCCCACAAAACATACAGCAAAAATATAGGGGAATCGTGGTCACTCGCATAGAGATATACAATCCATAAAATATATGTTTTTCAAATTTTATAACGAGCAAAAAAATAACGTGCAAAAACAACGAGCAAAAAAACAATGAGCAAAAAACAACTAGCAAAAACAATGAGCAAAAACAACAACCAAAAACAGCAACCAAAAAAACAGCAACCAAAAAAACAGCAACCAAAAAACAGCAACCAAAAAACAGCAACCAAAAACATACCCTATCGAATTTCCCCTATCCCAAATCCATAATAACGCAAAATAATCCACATAATAATGAAGAAAATAATTCATTTTATTTTACGTATAATATTATTTTTATAAAATCGTCTAGTAAAAAATACCTATTTATCAACATTAACTACATAAAACTCAAAAATAGTACAGTATTTATTCTATACTACATTCTGTATTTTCGTCTAGTAAAAAATGTGGTATACTAGTTTCATATTGATCCGCTAATGAAATATCGTCAAAAGTAAGATATCAGAATTCACGACGGGCGACCAAAGGTACGCCCCTACAATTGAAATTTCGGGCTTTTGTAGGGGCGACCTCTGGTCGCCCGCTCTCGACAAAACGATAATTTCGGCAATATTTAGTTGGTATCTCAATATTACAATTATAGTATAGTATATTAAGGAGGAACAACGGTATGACAACGGAACAAATACTCATTTTAATATCCATTTTCGTCTATTTGGGGGGAATGGTATTCATAGGGATTCGGAGTGCAAGGAAAACGCAAGACGTCAAGGATTTTTATTTGGGCGGACGAAAATTAGGCCCAGTCGTTACGGCAATGAGTGCCGAGGCTTCTGACATGAGCAGTTGGCTTTTGATGGGACTTCCTGGTGTTGCGTACCTCACGGGGATTGCAGATGCTGGTTGGACGGCAATCGGTCTTGGGATTGGTACGTATTTGAACTGGCTAATTGTGGCGAAAAGAATCCGTCTCTATACGTTGGCTACAGAAAATGCAATCACGATTCCTGACTTTTTCTCTCGTAGATTTCGTGATGACAAAAATTATTTGATGGCAATTTCCGCCATTATGATCATCATTTTCTTCATTCCTTATACTGCATCTGGATTTGCGGCTTGCGGGAAGTTATTCAACAGTTTATTCGGTGTGGATTATATGTTGGCAATGCTCATTAGTGCGGCTGTCATCATTTCTTATACTGCTTTGGGCGGTTTCCTTGCAGCGAGTACGACCGATTTATTGCAAAGTATCGTCATGAGTATCGCCTTGCTCATCGTTGTATTTTTCGCCTTGGGTAGAGCTGGCGGAGTCGATTCTGTTTTGGCACTCGGGTCGTCTATGGAAGGGTATTTCAGTATGACGAGTATGCATGATATGGAAACAGGCGGTTCGACACCGTATGGCATCGTGACTATTTTATCGGGGCTTGCATGGGGGCTTGGCTACGTTGGTATGCCACATATTCTTTTGCGTTTCATGGCAATTGAGGACGAAAATAAGTTGTATATTTCACGTAGAATTGCGACAATTTGGGTGGTCATTTCTATGATCGTTGCGATTTGTATTGGGCTTGTTGGCTACGGTATGACAGCAATGGGCAATTTGGAATTTTTAGAAGGCAGTGCCGCAGAAACCATCATCATTGAAATTGCAAAACTCCTCAGTCTTGAAAATGCCGCTCTTGCTATTGTGGCAGGGTTGATTTTGGCGGGGATTTTGGCGGCAACGATGTCGACTGCCGATTCACAATTATTGACTGCTGCTTCGGCAGTGTCCCATAACTTTTTGAACGGGTACATGAAAAAGAATTTGGACGAAAAACAAAGTATGAAAGTGGCTCGTGTTTCTGTTATCGTGATTGCTTTGGTTGCGGTGTTCATTGCAAGGGATCAAAATAGTTCTGTTTTTGGGATTGTGTCGTTTGCATGGGCTGGATTTGGCGGTACGTTTGGGCCTGTTATGATGGCGGCACTCTTTTGGAAGCGTGCCAACAAAGAAGGTGCCTTGGCTGGAATGCTCGTTGGCGGTGTGACGGTATTCGTTTGGAAGTATATGATGAAACCAATGGGCGGATTTTTCGGTGTATATGAATTATTGCCCGCATTTATTTTAGGCGGCCTCGCCATCATTATAGTGAGTCTAAACACAGCACCACCATCACAAGAAATAGAGCAAGAATTTGACCGAGTTGCGGATCAATGTAGATAAAGGTACTATTTTTTTAAGACCGTGGACTCTGTCCACACCTGCCAACTTTTAAAAAAGTTGGAGCAAAACTTTATTTTTGTTCGCCTAAGTGCATGCAAAATATTATATTAGTGACAATATTTAATTTTGGGATCAATAATAAAATATTTCATACTTTCAGTGAGAAATAAATTTATACAATACTCATAATTGCTACACAATGAATTATAAGACTTTGTAAACACTAAGGCTAGCAAAGTAAAAGTTTTGATCAAACTTTTCTAAAAGTTTGTGGGGTTTGGGGCAAAGCCCCAAGGTCTTTCTCCATCTTTCCCTCTAAAAATAACAATATATAAAAGGATAAAAACCATGAAAATTGGCGGTATAGAACTGAAAAACAACATTTTCCTCGCCCCTATGGCAGGTGTGACAGACCAACCATTTCGCCTACTCTGTGCCGAAATGGGAGCAGGCCTTGTCTACTCAGAAATGGTCAGTGCAAAGGGCATTTTGTACGACAACAAAAACACAACAGAACTCCTTTCTGTCCACGAAAAAGAACGCCCCGTATCGATACAACTATTCGGCAACGACCCGACATTGTTAGGCGATATGGGCGAAAAACTAGAGCAGTATGCCTTCGATTTTTTAGATGTCAACATGGGCTGTCCAGCCCCTAAAATTGTGAAAAATGGCGAGGGCAGTGCCTTAATGAAAGACCCCGAGCAAATCGGAAAAATTGTGAAATCCCTCGTGAACCGCCAATCGAAACCCGTGACCATCAAATTCCGCAAAGGCTTCGACGACACCTCAATCAACGGTGTGGAAGTCGCTCGGATTGCAGAAGCAAACGGTGCGGCGGCGGTGGCAATCCACGGCAGAACCCGTGAAGAATACTACAGCGGTGTCGCCGACTGGGACTACATCAAAAAAGTAAAAGAGGCCGTCACCATTCCCGTCATTGGCAGTGGCGATTTGTTCACACCAGAAGATGTCGAGCGTATGTTGCATGAGACAAACTGCGATGCCGTCATGATCGCAAGAGGGGCACAAGGCAATCCTTGGATCTTCAAACGTACATTAGCGTATCTGGAAACAGGGATTTTACCCCCAGAACCGACAGCAAAAGAACGAGTCGATGCCACTTTGCGACATGGGGAGATGCTCATTGCGTACAAAGGCGAGTATATCGGCATTCGAGAACTGCGAAAACACATGGCGTGGTACATGAAAGGATTGCCCGAAGTGGCGAAATTGCGTGGAAAAATCAATACTACGGAATCATTTTCTGATATGCAAACGCTTTTGTCTGCCTATCTCGAGTTACATTCCTAAAACCCCAAAGACATAGGGACGACGAATCGCCTTCCCTATGTCTTTGGGGTTTTTATTTGTAACTATTCAGCCAACACTCCAACAAAAATTGTTGAAATTTTAGTATTGTGGTACCAATTAAATATTGCCAAATTATCATTTTGTTGAGAGCGGGCGACCACAGGTCGCCCCTACACAAAGTCTGAAATATCAATATGTAGGGGCGTACCTTTGGTCGCCCGATTATATACCTCCACCGTCTTTAAAAATAAGGTTCTGAACAGTTACTTTTATTTTTTATCTTCAACTGTCGCTTCATTTTCAAGTGCCAGTGCCAATTTTTCATCGGCAACAAATTTTCTACCCACCCGATACACAAACCAAAATATGAAATCAGGAATCATAATCATAATAAAATATATGAAATCATTCGTCAATGCAAGGACAACAAATCCTATGATTGCGATACCTATCGGCATAATGAGTGCGTATTTTTTCATCGAATCATACCCCGATATATACCCCTCTAAAAATATAAGGGATAACACCAAAGTGACATACCGAAACAATGACATATAAAATCCACCGTTCATTGCATCCACAAAACCACCTCCTAAAATCGCATCGATTACTTATGATTGTGTGGCTCCATCGTTTTTTCAAGGAAAGGCAAACGTTCGATAAATTCTTTGTTGTTCTTCGTTTTCTTCATCAAATCATAAAATCCTTCTGTCATTTCCATCGGCGACAATGAAGAAGCCAAACGACGCAAAATGTAATTGCACTCTTGCTCCTCTGGAGTGAATAATTTGTCGTCACGTCTTGTGCCAGATTTTATAATATCGACTGCCGGGAAAATTCTGCGGTCGGATAATTTACGGTCAAGCACAAGCTCCATATTGCCTGTACCTTTGAATTCTTCAAAAACAACTTCGTCCATTTTGCTCCCTGTATCGACGAGTGCCGTCGCAAGAATCGTGAGACTTCCTCCATTTTCAATATTTCTAGCAGAACCAAAAAATCGCTTTGGCATATGTAGTGCCGCAGGGTCAAGTCCCCCTGAAAGTGTACGTCCACTCGGCGGAATTGTGAGGTTATACGCTCTTGCAAGTCTAGTCAAACTATCGAGTAATATGACGAGATCTTTGCCTTGTTCGACGAGACGTTTTGCACGCTCTAGCACCATTTCTGTGACACGTTTATGATTTTCAGGCTCTTCATCGAAAGTAGAATACACGATTTCGACATTATCGCCTGTAATCGAGCGTTTGATGTCTGTCACTTCTTCTGGACGTTCGTCAATGAGCAATACAATCAAATGCAATTCTTTGTGGTTTTTCACGAGGGCATTTGCCATTTGCGTGAGCAACACTGTTTTCCCAACTTTGGGCGGTGCAACAATCATGCCACGTTGCCCTTTCCCAACCGGTACGCAAAGATCTAAAATTCGCCCTGACAATTCATTACTTGATACTTCAAAATTCAATTTTTCATCAGGGTAAATCGGTGTGAGTGTTTCAAAATTTGGACGTTGGCTTGCCAAGTCTGGCGGATCGCCGTTGACCGTTTGCACAAATAACAACGCTCCATATTTTTCACCCTCACGAGCCACTCTAATTTTACCAGCGACAGCATCGCCTGTTTTTAGGTGGAAACGACGAATTTGTGACGGCGAAATGTAGATGTCACCAGTTCCTGGCAAGAAATTTGCTGCACGCAAAAAGCCATACCCATCAGCCAAAACTTCTAAAATGCCTTCACCGAAAACGCTTTTTTCCATGACGACAGACTTCTCTTCTTTCGGAAAAAATTCTCTTTTGTTTTGACGGGCTTGATTTTGTGCTTGGTCTTTGTCCTGCTCTTGTGGAGTTTCTGGTTTTTGCGTCTCTACTTTTGCAGTTTCTACTACAGTTTCTTTTGTCTTTTCTGGTTTCACAGTTTCTTTTTTCGTTTCTGGTTTTGCATCTTTATTGTTGTAATACTCTTCCAAAGCAACAATGAGTGCTTCTTTTTTCAAGGTCGTTACAGACTTGATACCGACTTCTTTCGCTTCAATTCGCAAGTCTGCCAATGTTTTTGTACGTAAATCTACATTCATAATTTGATAGCTCCTATATTTGGATTTGTGGGATTTCTAATGACCTAACACCAAAAGAAGAATGCGTGAACTTTTTGTAAGTCAGACTGCAAGAACTCACAAAAATACATTCACAAACCAACTTCAAAATTGGTATAACGGCTATAGTGATTCCCATATTTTTACCTCGGGATCGTCAATTTCATTCCTGGTGTAACGGTATCACTTTCACTCATATTATTGGCATCAAGAATACGTTTGAAATCTGCACCATTATTATATACTTTTTGAGCAATGCTCCACGCACTATCTCCTGCCATTACTGTATATACAGTTGTACTACTCAAATCGCCCGTCTCGCCTGCATTTTCTGCTGGAGTCTCTCCATCTTCTGTTAAGAATTCATCCTCAAGCACTACAGGATTCAACAAAACGTTGATTTCTTCTTCAAGTTGTAATTTTTCAAGTTGTAGTGTTTCGTATTTCGTTTCAATCGTTTTTTGGTTTTCGACTTCTGCCTCTGCAAGTTCTAGTGCATTGGAAAGGCTTGCTGTTTTGAACAATAAAAACACCATCAAAATAATGGTAATCAAAAATAATACGGCAAAAATTTTACCTTTGCCACTCAAAAAACTTTCATCTTCATAAGCGTATGCATCGTTATAGAGATAATCGAGATTTTCTTGTTTTTCTCGTGCATCAAAATCAAACTCTTGTGGTTCGTAGTTTTGCAGATCTCTTTGGCTATCTTTTTTCGATTTTCTACCGTGATCTGTCCCTGAATTGTCTTTTTTACGTCGTCTTCTTGACGGCGAAGTGCCTGACGGTGGAGCAGTCGGGTGTGTCGATTGGCTGACTGGTCCTTGTGTAGAGGCTTTTTTGCGTGACGGCATGACACTCACATAACGAATGCCATCTTCAAAATCTTCGTTGCCATCATACCTTGCGTTCTCTTGTTGTGCAGATTTCCCACGGCGAGAAACGTATTTTGTCGGATCGCCTTCTTGTTGTGGTGTGTTGCGAATTTGGTTCAGCTCCGAGCCGACTTGTTGCATTCTCGCTTCACGCACTTCGTCTACATCTTCTCTTGTAGAAGCGGTGGGTACGTGACTTTCATATTCTTGCTGTTGCGACTTTGATCTTGATCTCGATCTCGATGGTTTTTCTGTATTTTTTGAAATCAACGGATGTGTTTCCATCAAATAACTTTGCACTTCTTTGGGCAATTCGCCGTAAATACCATCGTATTCGCCCTCGTTTCCTTGTGGCGGTTGTGCATTGTTTGAACGTCTTTTCTTCTTATCGTCCATATCGTACCTCCAAATATAGTATCATCATACTAATTTTACATCATTATTTTATTTTCATTTACTGTTATTGAATTTGATTTATTTTAATTTATTTTTAGGGATGCGACCAATGCTTCCATAGCATCATTTGGTAATTCATCTGTTTTAGAGGAAATGACCACACCATCATCTTTGTAGCGTGGGATCAAGTGAATATGGAAATGTGGCACACTCTGCCCTGCGATTTCACCGTTATTTTGTAGCAAATTCAACCCCTCAAGCGGCAAGTTTTTTTTCAGTTGGTTTGCAATTTTTGTCACCAAAGGAAAGATTTTTTCGCTTTGCTCTTTAGACAAATCAAAAATAGTTGCAGCATGAACTTTCGGAATGACAAGCACATGACCTTTCGTTGCTGGAAATTTATCTAAAATCACAAGAAAATCATCATCTTCAAATAGAGTCCCACTGGGAATTTCTTTATTGACCATTTTACAGAAAATACAATCAGACATATGGATTCCTTCTTTCTATACTACTTCAATCATAACTACATAATATCTTGCATTATATCATAAAAAAAAGGTCTGTACAACACTTTAAGAATAAAAAAATAAAATTTACTGAAATATATGCATACTTTTGTAGAAAATGAAATAGGATACTATATACGACGTTCTAAAAACATACAAAAATCTTGCATGATTGATTGGTTGGTATGTATGGTGATATCATTTTTAAGGAGGTAATACATATGGAATTAGAAAACGGATCTATGTATTTGATTCAAAAAGGGAAGAAAGAATCCTCACAAATTTTACTAGAGGGGGATGCCATCGTTCCTGAAAATAAACCTGATGTCTTTCAAGTACTCCATTGTCACGGAGAAATTATCGAAAAATCAGTTGAAACCAGAGAAAATCAATTTACTTTTACAGGTGAGTTGTTGCTCGATATCCTCTATACGAGTGCGACAGGTGCCCACGGCATTTATGCCATGAAAAGCACATTGCCCATAGAAGAAACCATTTATTACGATGGGATTGATATAAAAAAAGAAGGCGATATGCAAGTTTTATACGAATTAGAACATCTTTCATGTGAGATGGCAAACGATCGCAAATTGGCACTGCGAGGAATTATCGATTTGACATATTGGTATGAAAGCGTCAAAGAATTGCCACAAAAACCACCAAAAGAACTTGAAGATATGGAATTTTTAGAAGTCGATGTGCCAATGAAATTATGCGTGACAAAAAGAAGAGAACCCTTTCAAATCAAAGAAGTATTGGTGCTAAAAGAATCCTTGCCTGCAATCGGTGAAGTGTTGCGACTGCGAGGTCGTTTCATCGACAAAGACGTACGTGCAACGGACGGAAAAGCCATCATCAACAGTACTTTTTTACTCGAGGTGCTATACCGAGATGACATGGGAATTTACCACGTTTGGCAAGAAAAAATCCCGTTTTACGGCACAATAGACGATCGGAAACTGACGGCAGATGCGATCGCACAATTGCAATTTGAGACACCAAAAATCAAAGGCGATCCAAAGATTGATGACAACGGCGAAGCGAGAAGACTCGATATCGAGATTGACTTTTTCGCTGATTTTGTGGCATGGCACGTTGACAAAGTGACTTGTTTATCCGATGCGTATGCTCCTTTGAAAAAAATTGAAATGACAAAAGAAGTACTGACATATCCAAAATGGATTGATTCTGGAGAAAACTTGTTCCAATTGCGTGAAAAAATTACAGTCGAAGAGGGCAATCCACCGATGATGCAAGTCGAGAGTACGTGGGGCGAAATCAAGATTGAGTCTATGGAAATCGGCAAAGACGTTGTGGAAGTTACAGGCATACTAGAAAGCGAGATTTTATACGTCAGTGCAGAAGACGAGTCACCGATTTCTATGATCATGCAAGTGATTCCATTTACACAAAAAATCGAGATGAAGGACATTGAAAAAGATGACGATTTGCGAGTGGAATCGTTCATTGAAGACATTGATTTTCAAATTTTTTCCGAAAGAGAAGGCGAATTGGTGGCCTCGATTTTGTTGACGATATTTGCAGAACGAGAGCTGACAGAAGAACTCATAGTCGACATGGCTGAAATCGAACTAGAAGACGAGACGAAAGAAAAAATGGCTGGGGCAATCATTTATATGGTACGTCCTGGCGATACATTATGGAATATTGCAAAAACACACGACACAACAGTAGATGATATTTTGAAAATGAATCCAGATATTGAGTCGCCTGATGTGCTGGAGGTTGGGCAAAAATTGTTGCTAATGTATTGAGAGAAAAATAACACATATATTGTAGTTATTGCTCCCCCAATTAAATGTTTCCTAAAACAAGGTGGCGAAAATGCAAGCGGGCGACCACAGGTCGCCCCTACATATTGATATTTTAGGCTTTTTGTAGGAAGATCTGACCCTGCGGTCGCCCGCTATCGATAAAACAATAATTTTGACAATATTTAATTGGTACCTCAATATTATCGGGAGGGGATAGAACCCCTCCCCTACAACTCCTTCCAAAAATCGAACACCCAATATCAACCCCATCTCACAACAACAACTGCACTCAAACTTCCCCTCTAGCCCAAACCACCCACCAAAAACCCCCAACACGTTTCGATCGTCGGACTCGTTCGCAATCTCAACATTCTACACGCTCGAACTCGAATTGACCACCTGTATTTGTGGAACGAATCTTATTTACATCGATTTGAAACTTTGTTTCAAAGACAATGTAAATACAATTCGTGAAACAATATCAGGTGGTCAATTCGAGAACCACAGCCTCACCAATCCACTAGTGAACGGGTCCGATGAGAAGGAACCAAAACCCCAGCCCACGGCAACAAAAACCCAAACCACCGAACACCCAATGCCAACCCCATCTCACAACAACAACTGCACTCAAACTTCCCCACTCCCCCAAACCACCACAAAAAAGGATCCCTTCATCGGAATCCTTTTTTGTACTTCTATAATTACTTTAAATAATTCAACTTAAAATTACATAAATGCTGGCAAACTATTAATATAATCCCAATTGGCATCGATTGTTTGTGCAGCCATTAATGTAAGAATTTGTTGATCTGCAAATTCATATTCTGCATTTTCGTAGTAAATTTCATCGACAATTTCTTGTAAATCAGCACCTGTAGGCTCGTCAATTTCATTCACCGCAAATACGAAGAAATATCCATCACCCATATCGACAGGTCCTAAGATTTCACCCACTGTCAAATCGTCAGAAATTCCAAATGAATTTGCAAATTGACCACGGTTGATGACCATTTCTGAAGTTTGTGTCGAACCTTCTTCGAGCAAAGAAATGTCATACGTATTGAACATATCTTCAAAATCTGCACCACTATTTAATTGATTCACGATTTCTGTTGCAGTTTCTTCATTATCAACCAATACTTGGCTCAAATCAAGAATTGTATAATCTTTTGCAATCAATTCGCCCACTTCAGCAGTGTATTGTTGTTTTGCTGCATCGTCAATCACAACGTCAGTACCAATGACTTCCATCACCGCAGAGTACACGAAAGAATCTCTCATCAAAGGCAATAAAATTTCTTCAGTCAAGCCGATTGCTTCTACATCTTCAGCATACATACTTGCAATGAAATTTGTCGTCACCATAGCAATGTCGAGTTCATCATCTTCTGTCGTTGTTATGCCATTGGATTCTGCATAATTTTTTGCTGCAATGACACCTTGCAATGTTTCCATGACTCTTTCATTGATGAATTCATCTTCTGTCATGCCTTCGTATTCCGCATCCCATGCTTGACCAGCCATCATACTAACAAAACTTTGTGTAGTTGTATATTTGTAAAGCATATACGTTGTTTTGTCGATTTCTTCACCGTCAATTGTGAGAATTGTTGCACCATCTGGCACATCTACAGTTGTAGTTGGTGTTGATGACTCTTTGCTATCGCTAGATTCGCTTGCGGAGTCACTTCCAGATTCTTCAGTCGTAGCTGGTTCATCACTCGTAGTAGAAGACGCTCCTCCACAACCAGTAAATCCAACCATACCTGCACAAATTAAAGTTGCTGCCATTGCTATATTCTTTTTCATGTCTACATATCCCTTCTTGAGTTATTGATTCAATGTTTCTCTCATTATACACCTATTTTTATAGATAATCTACGTATTTATTGCATTTAATAATATTTTAATCTCTTTTATAGGATTCGGCTTATTTTTCTCTAATCTAAGTGTCAACTTGCATAATTCTCCTTGAATAAACACATATTTTTTAGGATTATTTGTGATGATTTCCGTCAATTTCACAGGATCTACCTTTGGTGTTTTATCAAACGCAAAAGAAATGATGCCCCCTCTTTCTGCAATTGCAGTCATTCCTAGTGTCGTTGCAAGGCCTTTTATGAGTGCAATGTCGAGTAGCGTTTGGACTCTCGTTGGCAAATCGCCATAACGGTCTTCGATTTCTTCTTGCATTTGGAAATAGTCTTCTTCATTGCGAATGAGTGCAATTTTTTTATAAATCTCCATGCGTTGTTGCTGATTTTTGATATACGTATCAGGCAAAAATGCACTGACATTGAGATCGATTGTGGTATCAATGCGTTTTTCTTTCGGAGCAAGCCCTTGCAAATTGAGAACTTCTTCTTCGAGCAAACGACAATACATATCGTAGCCAATCGTTGCCATATGTCCATGTTGCTCCGCCCCTAGCAAATTGCCCGCTCCTCTGATTTCCAAATCTCGCAACGCAATTTTAAATCCCGCACCAAATTCAGTAAATTCTCGAATCGTTTGCAAGCGTTTTTCTGCAACTTCACGCAACATCTTATCTCTCTGGTAAAACAGATACGCATACGCAATGCGATTGCTTCGCCCAACACGTCCACGCAATTGATAGAGTTGCGAAAGCCCCATGCGATCGGCATCTTGAATGATAATGGTATTTGCATTTGCAATGTCCATACCGGTTTCAATGATGGTCGTACAAACCAAAACATCAACCTCACCGAGCAAAAACTGCTCCATAATCGACTCTAGTTGACGTTCTGGCATCTGCCCGTGGGCAAACGTAATGTTCGCTTCAGGAATTAATTTCTGTAACTTCGACGCTTCGCCGGCAATCGTATCGACTCGATTGTGTAAATAATACACTTGTCCACCTCGCCCAAGTTCACGATTGATCGCCTCCTTGACAAATTCAGAATTGTTCTCCATGACATACGTCTGCACAGGGTGGCGTTCTTGTGGCGGTTCTTCGAGTATCGACATATCCCGAATCCCCGAAAGACTCATATGCAACGTACGAGGAATCGGTGTCGCAGACAGTGTCAAGATATCGACATCGGTCTGCAAACGTTTCATTTTTTCTTTATGAGACACACCAAATCGCTGTTCTTCATCGACAATCATCAGCCCAAGATTCTTAAACTCCACATCTTTGGACAGCAGACGATGTGTCCCGATGATGATATCACCAAAGCCATCTTTCATATTTTTGAGGGAGTGTTTTTGCTCTTTCGCTGTACGAAAACGAGACAACAACTCCACCGAAATTGGATATTCAGCCATACGTTGCACAAACGTGCGGTAATGCTGTTGAGCCAAAATCGTTGTCGGTACCAAAAAAGCGACTTGCTTGCCATCTTGTACGGCTTTGAACGCAGCACGAATTGCAACTTCTGTCTTGCCATATCCAACGTCACCACAGATCAAGCGATCCATAACTTTGTCGCTCTCCATGTCGTTTTTCACATCGAGAATTGCATTTTCTTGGTCGTCTGTTTCTTCATAAGGAAAGGCTTCTTCAAACTCTCTTTGCCATACGGTATCAGGCAAAAACGAATGCCCTTTCGTCATTTTGCGTTTTGCATAGAGTGCCACGAGATCTTCTGCCAAAATTTTTAACGTGGCACGTGTTTTCGATTTCGCTTTTTCCCAATCTTGCCCACCAAGTTTACTCAATCTCGGTGGGTTTGCCCCATTCCCGATATATTTTTGGATCATATCCATTTGGTTGACAGAAATGAAGAGATTGCCACCATCACGATACGAAATTTTGATATAGTCTTTTTGGATATTGTCGATTGTGATTTTTTCCAAACCGCCATATTGCCCGATTCCATGGGCATCATGCACGACGTAATCGCCCACACTCAAATCGGTAAAACTCTCTAAGGCATTGGCTTTTTTCTTTTTCTTCGGCTTTTTCGCACTGTTTTTTTGAGAAAAAATCTGATCGGCAGAGAAAATCACAAACTGGATCATATCGTATTGAAAGCCCTTGGAAAGACTGCCTTTTATGACATTGACGACACCTCGCTCGGGCATATTTTCGAGTTGTTCTTGGTAGACCGCCTCGATTTCATACGCACGCAATGCCTCGATCAATCGTTTTGATTTTGTGCCACTTCCACCTAATATGACAATTCGATACTTTCGCTTTTTCATCAAGATGAGTTCGTCCACAAAAAGCTCCATCTGGTTGGAAAAAGTCAAGGAAGTTTTCATCGTAAATTCCACTTTGACCACAGGAGAAAACGATGGTGTTCTCTGGCTCAGTCCCGAAAAGAGTACGTGGTCGAAACCCTCTATTTTTTGCAAAATATCTGCATATGGAAATAGAAATTCCGTTTGCTTTTTCACTAAATAGCCTTGCAAAAGTCGACTTTGTACACTTTGTGTGTATTCTTCAATGACAAGTTCCATATGCTCGTGTATGCGTTCTGGATCGTCTAGTATCAGCAAGGTATTTTCAGGAAAATAGTCTAAGATAGAGACGGTATTATCGTAAAAATACGTGATATAATTCCCGATATTTTGTATATTGTGATCGTCAATGAGACGATTGGCATCTTCTTTTGCGTAGTATTCTATGCGTTCAATCGCCTCTGTATCGACATTTTTCCGCATATTGACGATGGCTTTTTCTACATCTTTTAAAATGGCCTTGCCAACGGCTTCGCACTGCGTAGCGTGGTAAACCAACTCACGCATAGGAAAAATTTCCGCAGTATCGACTTTGGCGATAGAGCGTTGCGTTTCCGAGTCCATCACTCGAATGGAGTCGATTTCATCATCGAACAATTCAATTCGTATGGCTTCTTCTGCTGTGATGGAAAAAATATCGATAATGCCCCCACGAATGGAAAACTGCCCGACACTTTCGACTTGTTCGACACGTTCGTAACCCATTGTAATACAGTCCATCGTCAGTTTTTCAATGTCAATCGTACCACCGACTTCTAATTTGATGATAAAAGAGTGAAATACCTCTTTTGGAACGTACCGCTCAAGTAGGGCTTCCATAGAAAAAATAGTGATACTCCCTTCATTTTTCAATATGTGATCGAGCAATTGGAAACGTTGCCGATTCATTTCCTTACTATGCACATCGGCACTATAAAAAAGAACGTCTTTCGCTGGGTAATAGTGCGTATGACCTTTGCAGAAAAACTGTAGGTCTTCTTGCAGACTTTTCCCCCTCGCCTCGCTGTATGTCAGTAGTACGAGTGGTTTTTTCGTATGTTCTTTCAGTGCGTATGCCACATGTGTTTTTTCGACTTCCATAAGCCCTGTCGCCAAAATCGGTGTCGTTTTCGATAGCAAGGCTTGTAGCATATTTTGATAGCTTTCTAACTCTTTTAATGGCTCGATAATTCCTTTCATTGTCCACCCCTTTAAAACTATATAGTCTGTAAAATAAATTTTTGTTCCCCCAATTAAATGTTTCCTAAAATAAGATGGAGGACATGTAAGCGGGCGACCACAGGTCGCCCCT
>JAWXUZ010000103.1:0-8721 GCA_044425835.1 Bacillota bacterium
CTTGACATCTTTCCACTTACTTTGGCAATCAACATTGGTGCTATTAAATACGATATGATTGTGTATGTGAGATGTATTGCCATGCGTTGCCACGATAAAAGAATGTTCCCCATTCGTCAACTCTTGTGCCAACTCCACACCGATTTGATTCGCCAGTGCTGGAGTCACTTCCCCATCGTCAAACGATTGTATGACTTGGTACGCTAACACGTCACTTTCTTGGACTCTGCCAGTGTTCATGTAGTACTCATTTTTCATTGCAGTAAATTCGATGTAAGCAGTCGCACCATCACACATATGCGAAGTCACGTATTTCCCATTTTCAGTTTTCGTATCGTCAGTGATGTAAGCAATCCTTTCTTTCAAGTACGACTTCACAGATTTATTCTTCTGCTTGTGAATCGTTTTGATTGTCGTGACCGCCATGCTAACACCTTGGTTTGTTGTTTGTCAGTTCTTCAAGCCTTGCCACCACCATCAGTCGCACATTCCAAATTGCATTATGTAATTCAGTCAGTTCGCTCTGCTCCACTCGACCAGTGATATTCGTTTTCCGTGCAATCTGATTGATATTGTTCCCAATCGCTGAAAGTAAATTGTTGCACTCTCTCAATGCAGATGTGTCAATCTTTACGACCTCTCCCATCAGTGCCATTGTCCGCAAATAATTCCCTACAGAAGTGACTCCTTGTTCTTTCAAGCGTTCTTCAATCTGTTTTTTCTCGTTCTCGTCTACTCGAAATGAAATATTGATGTTTCGTTTTCTCATGTAAATCCCCTCCAGTCTTACCACTTCATATCATGGAACGTTCGCCCCCATCAGCGGAGGTCACTCCCCACTTTAGGGAGTCATGTGGCATTACAATTTTGCTATAAAGATAGCACGGTATTTTACCGTTCCATCTCACAATTTCTGTTCTGCCAACTCCATCAGCAACAACTTCTTGATTTTATCTTCCATTGTTTCCTTACTCGTTTCTGAAAAATGCAATGAAACTTGATACGTTGTGTTCCCAATTTTTTTACTAAAGTGGTGTTTCGGAGTTTCTTCTTGCATAACTTCTTTTTCATTTTCTTCGCTGTTCTCTTTTATAAAAATCCCTCCCAATAAAAAAGCACCTACCATAAAATTATGATAAGTGCCACATTTCCCTATTCTTTTTAGTTGACAACTTCATTCGTGCGTTGCATTACTTCCAACATGAGATTCATTCCTAAAATAAATCCTCTCGAATGTGCATTGACTTCTGAATAATTCGCCGATTCCGTCATTAATGTTTCGTACCTCTCGAAACGCTTCGCATCGTCAACGGACAATCTCGACAGCAGATACGCTTTTTCTTCGCCTATTTGCCTTTCCCACGGTGTGATTTTTCCATTAAACAAATCCTCTAGTATCGACATCGTACTCTCCTCCCTGTTTCAGCTTTTTCGCTTGCATTTTCTGATATTCTTCTATTGGAATGCCATACGACTTTTCCTCACGTTCACGTCTAATTTCCTCGTCTAATTCCGCACGCTTGGGCTTATATTTCTCCTCATACTCTGCGACTTTGCCACTCTCTTTTCGTTTCAAATAATTCCTATGCAATCGGTCTTGTGTGTATAATCTCTTTTCTTCCTCTTTCTTCATCTGCTCCAAAGTTTCAGCATCGATTGGATCTGCTTCCATGTGAAATTCACCAATCAGATTAAAGTAAATATCAACTCGTTGTGTGGTCATGACTCGCCCTTTCACATCACGTTCATGCACAACAATTTTATCAATCAGTTCATTCAGCATAATCGGTGTGATTTCGTCAAAATTGTCGTACTTCTCAATCAGATTCATGAATTTTTTGCAATTCGACTGCTCGTCTTTCATCTTCTGTAGCGACTCTTGAATCTCTCTCAACTCAGAATCCACCTGTTGTTGTTCGCTTTCGTACTGCTTGCTAAGTACTTGATATTGCGGATCAGAAACTCTACCAAACACATTATCTTCATAAATTTTGCACATCAACATTTTCAATTCTTCTCCACGATTTTTCAGCGTTGTTGCTTTGCGTTGTCGGTCACTTAGATTTTTTTGCTCTTGTTTTGTCAACTGCGTTTGTATCTTTTTCAAAAAAGCTTCATTGTCTTGCAAGGCAGATTTTTTGATGTGTTTCAAGGTTTCCGAAGTCAAATTGAGAAGATTCTCACTGCTGATACGATGAGCGGTCGGACACTTCGTTTCAACAATTGCGTTATGGTATTTACCGCAAGAATAATGCACCTTGCCCCCTCGATTTTGGTGTCTATGACCATACAATTTAGAACCACAATCTGCACAAAATACCAATCCAGTAAAGATGTTGACCTCGCCCCATCCGTTAGGATATCGCTTGATCGTACTCCTTAATTTCTGCACAATATCGAATGTGGCTTGGTCGATAATCGGAGGGTGCGTATTTTCAAATACTTTCCACTTCGACTTGTCTACGTACTTGCTTTTTTTGTCTTTGAAGTGCTTTTCAGTCTTGAAATTGATAGTATGACCGAGGTACTCTTGGCGACTAAGAATCGATGCCACTGTACCACTGCACCAATTGTATTTATTGGCAAATTCCTTTTTTTGGTGCAATCCCACACCTAAATTTTGTTGGTGAACTGCTGGCATGAAAACCTTTTCTTCCGATAGCATTCGAGCAATTCGATACGGTCCGTTCCCATCAATGCACATTTGATAAATTTTCCGCACCACTTCCGCAGCTACCTCATCAATTACCCACACATCTTTATCTTCTGGCGACTTCAAATAACCATACGGAGGTGAGCTTGCAACGTGTTTGCCAGCGTTCCCTTTTGCTTTGAAAACAGACTTAATTTTCCGACTCGTGTCCCTCAAAAACCACTCATTCATAATATTGCGGAATGGTGTCAAATCATCATCTCCACGAAATGAATCTATGTTGTCATTGATGGCAATAAGGCGAACTCCCTTTTGCCGAAACAACTCCATGTAGTAGCCAACTTTGAGATAATCACGTCCAATTCTACTTGAATCTTTGCAAATAATCGTTGATATCTTGGGATTTTCACACTCAATCATCTCAAGCATTTGTGTGAACGCAGGTCTATCAAACTGAGCCCCCGAATACCCATCATCAGTAAAGTGCTTGATGTTAGACAAACCACGTTTTTCAGCATAATTCTCAAGCATTTGCTTTTGATTGACAATGGAATTGCTCTCGCCTTGCAACTCGTCATCTCGTGACAAACGCTCATATAGAGCTGTAATTTGATGTGTCATAATTCAACTCCTTTCGTCCATAAATCCTATCGTTCCATCGTCAAGTCATGATTGATTGATTGAATTTATTTATGTATTTATTGCTGTAGTAAATATTATTCTTTTTCTTATTACTCAGTACCAAATTCTAGCACTGACAGTGCCAACATCTGATACCGACAGTACCAATATCTGGCACTGGAGTACTAGGCTACATACTGCACAAGCTTTCTAAAATTCCCTACGAAATTATGTATCTGCATACTTTCTAGCAGATGTTGTTCCAGTACCTTATCGAGCGTTCGTAAAATGATATCTGATGGAAACTGATGGTATATCGTCTTGAGCAGAGATTTATTCTCACTCGTCAAGCGTTCGACTTCTGCAACTGCTCTCCATCGAGTTGTAAATGCTTCAAAAAATTGCTCTAATGTTAGCTTGTCCTCTTGCAATTCCGATACAGGTGCAACAGTTTGTGATACACGTTTTGGCACTCTTATCTCTCGTTCCAACGTCGCCATCGCTTGCTCCATTTCATCTTGCAAGGTCAACATACGATTCCATATGCACGTCTGCATATACTTCATCTTGTTTTTGATGATGGTGTTGCCCATTGCTTTATTGAAACTACTCTGCACTGCTTCAGACAAATCATCTATCGCATAAGACTCTATGTTTTCAGCGTAGAACGTGTACTTTGCCAACTGCGTATGCACATTCTCTGCCGACACCATCGCCCCACCATAGTTCGCTACATTCCGATTCGTCAACATATCCGTCAACGCATCGCAGAATAAGGAAAATGTTTCGAGGTATTGTCTATGAATCGGATCTGTTCCATCAGCAAATATATTTTCATTGAATGCTACCACTTCATCATAGGAAACCAAACGCTTGACAGCCACTCCCATCAGCTGTTTATCATGCATATATTTTTGGGGAATGCCTTGTGCTTCCAAAATTTCTTGTTGCACTGTCACAGCCACTTCTTCTTGATTGATGTAACTCACTTTCTCGTTAGAAATCGAGTCTGTATGTACTTTTACTTTGGCTTGCTCTTGCGTTACTTCCGTTTCCACGTTTGCAGTAGATTCCGCTTTCACCTCCGCATGAATCCCCATCGCCTTAATCACTTCTCTAGTGACTGTTGCAATGACTTGTCCCAACAATTCATTGTCAATTCCAATTGTTTTTTGCACTTGTTTTGCTTCACAATCACCATGACTTGGCACGACTTCATGCACCACACTTTGTACTTCCTTTTTCTGAACACTTTCATATGGTGTCGAGCAAAGCGGACACACATTTCCAACGTAAATACGATTCGCCTTGCCAATTCCTCGACTTTCTTTCACAACAAAATTTTTACTAACGAGTCCATCGAGCGTTTTCTTCGCTGTCGTTTTGGAGCATTCCATCTGCTTTGCAATTTCTTCCAGCTTGTAGAAAACGAATACATTCCCCTCGTCATTCACCCAGTTATTTTTGGCAGACAACGAAATTCTATCCAACAATAATATGTACAAAAATTTCTCGTTGATACTCAACTTGAATTGGGCAATCTCTTTTTCTATCATGACTCTTGGCATTTGCAAGAACGCATAGTATAGTTGCAAATCTTCTTTCTTAAACAATTCCAAATGTACCATCAGACCAAACTCCTTTCTTTTGAATGTGCAACTCACGACCATTTTATTTCTGCGTATCAGTCGCTTTCTTTTCTGTTGACTCCTTTTTCATTGAATCCTTTTCCGCAATCGCCTTTCTTGTATGTTCTTCTTTTAGATGAATTTCATTGCCAACACACTGAATCAAATCATTGTTTTCAAGTTCTTTCAAATATTTCTTGCTTTCCTCTTGACTGCATTCGATACATTGTTTAAAATCAATAGTATCAATGGATATAATTTTCGTGTTGTCGACATCGCACCTGTTGGCAATGACAAGGTATAAATATTTTGCAGTGATTGACATTTTTTTAAATGATTTACTGTAGAAAAATTCAGCTGAAATTTCAAAAACATCTTCTTGATGGAACAATCCGTTCTCTACATCTGTTTTGCGAATCAATTTTTTCATAGGCACTCCCTCTCTGGGAAATCCGCTATTTTACAGGCTTTTCAATGCTTTTTCTTGCTCCTGTAAAATTTGATTAAGACTACACTATCATTTTACAACACCCTCAACTACCTTGTAGCCGATAATTTCTTCTCCAGAAAGAAGTTTCTGCACGGCATGACTTTTTACAAGTTTTGCCCATGCGTTCAGCTTATCCACCTTACTTAGAATTTCAGACAATTCATCATTCGATAGCTTGTTGACATCTTTTTCGGCATATTCTTCTAGTGCCAAAATATCGGTGTTGTACTTTCTACAAAATGGTCTTGCCTTGCAGAAGTTGCTGTCACACCAATTGCCGACAACGGCATCGCCGATGCCTTCATACGCTTTTTCTGCTTGTGCTTTGATGGATTCGCCCCATCGATACAAATCATCTGCTTGCATTTCCACACTTGAAATGTGATCCAGTCGTGGTTGGTAAATCGTCATGACGACAGTTTCGGGTGCGTGAAAAATCTCAAATTGTTCTAAGCAACCCAAGGCATACAATCGCAATTGGTAGTTGTCTTCTGCATCCACCCTCACACCTTTTCCATATTTCAAGTCGATGATTTCAAGGTGCGTATCATTTAGAATCACCACGTCAGCAGTGCCGAAACTTTCTCTGGCCCATGCATTCAAATCGACTCTCGTTTCGATGTAAACTTTCGTATCCGATTCATATTTTCCAAGTGTTTCAATGACAAAATCTTTGTATTCTGTGGTGTATTCTTCCATGACTTCATCAACTGTAGAGACTTCTTTCAATTCCTTGACTGCCTTTTCATACTCAACATGGCTTAGTTTTTTCAACTCCAGTTTCAGCTTCAATTCACCCAACGTATGGGCGACTGTGCCCTCTTCTGCATAGGCACTCTTTTCTTCTGCGACACCCGATTCGAGTGCAGTTGAGATGGTACAATTCAACCATTTTTTCGCACTCGATAGGCTTAGTTTTGCGTGGTCACTTGACATACTTATCCCCTCTCTTTCTCTGTAATCTCTTTGATTTTTTGAATCACCAAGATGTACTGTGACGGATCCAGGTCACCCACTTTGCTCACACCGAAACTAGGTACGATTTTATACGCTTCTTTGTCGCCAAATTCAGTCCAACGCACTTAACGGGAAGTTTTTGGAAAATTAAAAATAGGATTGGCAACAGATTACTTTACAAACAAAAACAAAGATACGCTCGTCATTTATCAGACCGTATCTTTGCCTATTTAACCTATCCATTTTATATTGCGGTTGTCTATCAGTGTTCAATCCATATTTCTCACATTGAAATCAATATCAATCAAACATAGCTGATTCTTCCTTTATGATATCTATCTGTTTTATACATCACTAACAAATTGTAACGCTTTAACCTATTCTATCTACAGGTTTAAATCCTGCTGTTTTTAAAAACTTCATATTGTGCATAAAATGAATCATACTATCAGATGGGTCTAACGACTCAAAATTAAGCTTCATCAGTGGAGCTTTATTAAATGCCACTGACAATATGGCAATATCTTCATTGAATCCAGTAGATGTATCAAGTACAGTATCAACAGCATGCACAACTACAGTTTTCAAGGGCAACAAAGTAGGCAGAATAAAACGTTTTCTATTGTAAATTGTCAATAGCATATTGAGCTTCTTCAGCTGTAAACTTTTCACCATAGTCAGAAATCAATTGTTCGTAAATAGCTGTTTTCGACATATTCATTGTTGTACTGTATGTAGTAGCTTTTTTGAGTGCATTTTCATTCCAATTTGCCGTCATGTTATCTATAGCGTACTGAGCTTCTTCGGCGGTATATTTTTCGCCCATGTCTGATATTAATTGATCATAAATAGCCGCCTTAGACATATGCATCGTTGTGCTGTATGTAGTAGCTTTTTTAAGTGCATTGCTATTCCAATCAGCATCAACATTATCAACAGCATATTGTGCAGCATCTACTTCAAATCCCTCTCCAATTGCAGATGTGAGTTGTTCAAAAATCCCTATTTTCGACATATGCATAGTATCACTATAGATTTTTGCCTTATTCAGAGCAGACGTAAACTCAGATGAAACAATATTGTTTGTGGTAGTTTCTGTAGTTACGCTACTTTCTTCCAAGCCGAAACCGAGATTAGCTAGAGACTCTTTTATTTGTGATAACTTAAATTGAGTTGCACTATCTTCTATAGTTTCAACATCCCTATATACATATTTGACAGCATGTACTAAATCTTGACCCAATAAATTCTCATCAGAATTCATTTCGCAAGAATACTCAAGATAATTACCGTAATACATAGTTTGTTCCATTAATTCATTGCTTTCAAAATAATTAGGATAATTTTTTACAGCAAATTCTATAGCCAATTCTATTTTTTCAGTATCTACACCATCGGATTCTAATTCATCTTGTACTTGATTGTAGATGTAGTCAACCATCGAACTCGTATTAGGCTCAGGTAATTCATGAATATCATTTAACGAATTATCATCAATTTCTTCATTAGCATCCGTTGATTCTGATGCAACATTTGATACTGTACTGCTTGGAGCGGAATAACTATTTGTGTAAGGGTCTTTCATTTGACTAACACCTATAGCAATAAATACTATAGCACCTATAGTAAGTAAAGTGTAATAAACAGTGACACACACTTTAGCAGCGATGTGCCACCCCGAAATAGCCCACATCATAATGATACCAGCGGGGTAAAGAAATATTAATAGTGCGATAGTGCCTATGGTCTTGCCAATCGATGTTTTTACTTCATTTTTAGCCATGTTTTTACTTCCTTTCTTTTATAATCGAGTTTTGTTTTCATTTCTTGCGGAAATCTACATAAATAATATCACCTATGCATGTCTCACTTCTTTTTTGTGGTACTTTTCAGCTTTGAGCATTTGCTTTACAGTTCCTCTAATTTCAGCTTTGTCGATTTCATCTAATTGGTTTACCAGTTCGATAGTTTCGTCTGTAGGTTCTTGTTGTGCCGATGTCTGCATTACATTTTTTTTGATGTCATCTTGAAATAGAAAATCAGGGGAAACTTCTAAGATTTCAAATAATTTATAGAGAACATCTATTTTTGCAAAACTTATCCCTGCTTCATAATTTCCAACCGCTCCTTTCGTTACACCTAGCATTTTTGCTAATTCTTCTTGACTGATACCTTTTTTTGTTCTTGCTTCTTTCAATCTATCCTTAAACGCCATAGGTCACCTCCTCGTATAATATGTTTATAGCCATCAAAAATGGTTATGAACATATTCTTTTTTTGTAGTATAGAGGTAGGTAGACATCTCAGAGGGTTCTCCTCATTCCTACTTTCATCTATACGATTTATAGTAACATATTTTCATAAAGCTTATC
>JAWXUZ010000104.1:0-8670 GCA_044425835.1 Bacillota bacterium
ACTTGTGAGATAGCTTCTGTTTGCTCTGGAGGATACATTTTCTGCCATCAATTCCTTGCGTGAAGTGGAATACGATTTTTCAAAATGTACCTCAAAAACTTTAGAACTCTTAGACGATGACCGCTTGGCATATGAAACGCTTTTATATGCAGATGCGTTTTATGCGACGATTTTATATAAAAAAGACACTTTGCAATTTTATAAAAAATCTACGTATTCATTTTTGAAAAGTTTGATTGATTTATTCTGCGAAAAACGTGGTGAATTTCTCGATACAATTTACGATAAAATTGAAAATGGAACGACTTGGTACAGCGAATATACTTCTTATTTTGAAAAAATGGTCTATGCATATTTGTATTTTGCTTGTTTTGTAAAACAGGCAGCTTTGGTCAATGAAGCCCAAATGAAGGAAGATGAAAAAATCACAAAACAAATGATCAGAAAATGCAATCGGTTTTTTGAGGCATACGTTGAAACGACAGTATTGTATATGCAAGAAGTTTACACTGCTGATATGTTGAAAAACGAAATGGTTTCAGTTTTGTCGGGTGTGGAGGCATTTGCATTTTTCATGAAAGATATGATTGGCAAAAGAGAAGTTGATTTTGATTCGTATGCAAAAACGCTACAAGACACACTCAAATATTTGCCAAAACTTCCGCTGACAAAAGAGGAATTGTGGAAAATCTTAGAAATGAAACCAGAAGATGAAGAAGATGAAGATGAAGCAGTAGAAGATGAAGCAGTAGAAGATGAAGCAGTAGAAGATGCAGAAGATGAAGCAGTAGAAAATATTGATTTAATTTTAGAAAATGAAATTGTCGAAGAACCACCGCTTTCAGATGCTGATTTGATTGAAGCGTTGACAAAACAAACAAAATCTATGTTGCGTGCATTTATAAATACAGGCGATGTCGCAAACGCAAAAATGTTTTTTTCAGAATTGAAAGCACTACTCCCACAAGACGGTACGCTTTTGTCATTGCAAAAAGAAATCGAAACTATGTAATGATTTTGGGAATTGGAACTTTTTGATATTCGTTTGCGTATACATACTATAAGCTTATAATTTCATAGTATTTACGAAAATGTTACGAACTGAAAAATTACTTGTAATTTGTTTGATTTTGTAGTATACTATTTGAAGGATATTATGTTTAGGGAACATACTTTTTAGGAGGCATGAGATATGAAGAGGAAATTAATTGCAAAAAGAACGACTGCCCTAGCATTGGCAACGTCTCTTGTTGCTACTTCTGGAATGGTCAATGTATTTGCATCTGACATTTCAGGTCATTGGGCAGAGGGTGTCATGGTTTCATGGCAACAACAAGGTTTGATTTCTGGATTTTCTGATGGCACGTTACGTCCAAATGAATCGGTTACTAGAGCCCAATTTGTCAGCATGGTCAATAATGCTTTGGGGTTTATGACCGCAGGTGCGATCAATTTTTCAGATGTCAACCAAACAGATTGGTTTTATAATGCTGTCAGTATTGCAGTGACAGCGGGGTATGCAAATGGAATGTCTGCGACTACATTTTCACCAAATACACCGGTGACTCGTGAACAAGCAGCAGTATTTGTTTATAATGCACTCGGTCTTTCCCCTGGAAATCCATATGTATTTTTCGATGGTTTGGAAATCAGCTCATGGGCAAAAGATGCCGTAGGGGCAATGCACCAAGGTGGCTTTATGTCAGGCAAAGGCAATAGTGTATTCGACCCAAAAACTGCGATGACTCGTGCAGAAGCGGTTTCTTTCCTTGACCGTGTGAGAAGTGGTGGTACGCCAACAACAACACCGACGGTAACAACGCCAACTGTGACGACGCCAACAACTTCCACGACCACAACTTCTAGTGATGTGGAAATCACTCGTCCTGCGACGACACTTGAAGATCAAGTAATCCAAGGCGATTTGACGATTACAAATACTGTTATGGAAGGCACAGTGCATTTGAATAATGTAACTGTCCGTGGCGATTTGTACATCAAAGGTGGAAGCGAAGTGTACCTTAATGATGTCGTGGTCGATGGTACAGTATATATGATGAAAAATGATATGTACGTGGAATTGACAGGTGAAACAGATCTTTCAACGGTTGATGTACAAAAATATTGTCATATTGATTCTACAAATTACAGTGGTATCATTGATGACGTTATTTTTAATACTGAGATTTCAAGATCACTCCAAACACAACTCGATGTTGATGTCAATCGTGTGACACTCAATGAGCAAGTTTCTGTTCTAATTGAGAGAGATGTCAATACATTTACTGTTGATAGCGATGCAGATTTTTCTTTGCTTTATCTAACGACTACAGGTTTCGTAGATGAATTGGTTGCCAACGGCAGAGTGACGATTTCTGGCAATGGCGACATTGATACGCTAAGAGCCAACGTCAGTGGCATTGTCGTTGCTTCAACAATCGATGTTTCTTATACTCGCACAGCGAGTGGTGTGACAGACCCTACGACGAGCGACACTTCAAGTGATGGTGGTGGCGGTACTAACGATAACAGTAGCAATAGCGGTACAACAACGAACCCTATTTCTGTAAACGTAGGAACAGGTACAACGTATAGCACGCTCACTTCTGCGATTGCTACGTATGCAAATAGTGCCGATCCTATCACTTTGGTATTGCAAAGTGATGTGGAAGAAGGAGTGGGTGCGAGTGCAATTGCCATGATTGCCTCCTCCACTGCAACGTACGACGGTTCAGGGGCCTTGACCATCAATACAAATGGATACAAAATCGGCGGTAATTTCGATGTTACTATGAAAGGAAGTTCCCCTGCTGCTTTGGCGATTACAGGTAGTGGCACGGTTGATAATCTCACCTTCTCAGGCGGATCGTTATCGATTGCCCCAGCAACTGAAAATCTAACAATTACAAAAGCGACGAATCTAAGTGTAGGTTCAGCAGAAAATATGAGCCTTTCTTCTTTGGATAGCTTGTCTTCTATGTCCGTCAGTGGAACGATTACCGATCTCGATATCTATGTGACTTCGACGGGTGCAAAAACGTTTGCCATTACAGGTGCAGGCACCGTTGGTGACGTTGAAATCAAAGGCACTGCATCTGCTAGTACGTCTCTTGCGTTATCTGCAAATGGTGCGGTTGGGGCGGTATCTACGCAAGTCAGCACCACTTTATCGGGTAGCGGTGTGACTGCTTCGACTGATGTCACAGTCAATACAGCAACAGCAACTGCAACAGGACAAATTGCAGTCGTTGTACCAGATACAATTGAATCCGTTACAGTGGAAGGCAGTACTGATTATGCTGATGTAAAAAATACCACTGGTGAACCAGTCGATGCAACACAAGTGACACCGATTCCGACTTTATACGGCGTAGAATCTGCAGCCAATGGAGCAACTGTTTCATTGACTTCGGGTACAGTGCCAAGCAATGTGAAGTGGTATTATACATTGGATGGGTCGACACCGACAGCGGCATCTACAGAATTGACTTCGACAGAAACGATCACTTTGACTGGTGCAGCAGTCGATACCCAAACGACACAAGTCGTCAAAGTCATTGCCATTGAGATTGAAGATGCAACGCAAACTTCGGAAGTGTTGACACACAGCGTGACATTTGCAGCAGCTGATTTGACAGCATGGAATACAGCCGTTGCCGAATTTGATAAATTGGTGGTATCAGATTACACAGCAGTTTCTTGGAGTGCGTTCATCGAGAAAATCACAGGAAGTACCTACTTGACTTCTCTTTACCAAGGAGATGGCACTTTCAAAACACCTTCGGGGAAAGCAACAATTGATGGAGCGACATCAGAATTGACTAGTCTACTTGCAAATTCCGGATTGGAAAAATTAGATTCTACACCAGAACCGGAAGTTGAACCAGAACCAGAAGTTGAACCAGAAGTTGAACCAGAAGTTGAACCAGAACCAGAGGTTGAACCAGAAATTGAACCAGAACCAGAGGTTGAACCAGAAGTTGTAGAGCCTGCTCCTGTAATTTTCGATAATACAACAAATGCGGCACTTACAGATGCTCCTATTGTGGACAAAACAATATTGAAAGCCGTTGATGACCAAGGTGCAGAATTGACTGGAAAAACTGTGACTTGGTATGCAGGTGGTGTTGCGATTTCAGGTGCAACTGGAACGACATATACCGTTGCAAGAACTGATTTCGGTAAGGTGATTACTGCAAAAGTAAATGGTGGCACTGCGTCTACTGGCACTGGAGTTGTCACTGGACAAGGGGCTGTGATTGCAGAAACAGACATTACAGAACCAGCTCTTGACGGAATTGCTCTTACTTCAGCAACTGTGACGGTAACAGGCGGTGTTGTGATTGGCGATTATCTCGAAATCAAAACGGTTGCTTTGAAAACAACAGAAGTAGACAATGGTGATGGTGTCAAAGCTACTGCAACAGACACTGGTACACAAGTATATATTTCTGTGACTTCTACAGGAAATGTATCAGGTGAAGGAGCTAACACAGATTACATCGTGACGATTGAAATTGCTTCTGATGACACAACAACAACTCTAGCAGACTTGAACAAAGCCATAGCAACTGCAATTGCAAAATATAGTTATTTGGGTGATTTGGCAGTGGTACTTTCAGGTGTGACTGTGACAGATACTCCAACAGTCGATGATGGCACTTTGCTTGATGCAACTGAGATGATAGCAGAAAAAGAAGCAGAAAAAGAAACAGAAACAGAATAAATAGATGAGTAAGAAATGATGAAATTAAGGAGTTTCAGCATTTCAAGAAAGCTTGTCAAATATGAAAAGTTTATATAGATTTGCGGAACTAATGTGACGCAAACGCAACAAAAAAATCAACCATGATATTCAAATTGAGTGGTTGATTTTTTTGTTGTATTATAATGTAAGGGGGTGTAGTTGCACGGGCGTTGGATAAATTTATTTTTCGTTGAAATCACGAAATATTTTACTATCTTTCAGACTTTTTTAACACTTATCTTTGAGTAATATAAAAGTTTTTGTCCACTTTTTACAAAAAGTGGCAGGTTTGGACAGCGTCCAAGGTCTTATATTTTTAAATTTTAATTTTGCGTAACACCCGTGGGTGTAGGGTAGGGGTTCCACCCCCTACCAAGAACTATAACTCTAATTTTTCGTTAGGTCTTTGTTTTGAGCGACCAAAGCACACAATGCGAAAACCCAATTTTTTTGATCAATTCCATCGTTTCAGCAAAGTAAAATCCGATGGAGCTTGTATCGTGGCTATCGCTTGACAGCACGACTTCCCCGCCTTTTTGATGGATTTCTTCGAGTATCGCAAGTGATGGATATGGTTCGGTACGCAGTCCACGAAAAATCGCCCCTGTATTGATTTCAAATGGTTTGCCGTATGGTAACAGCTGATCAAGGGCTTTCGAGACTGCTTTTTTGTATCTCGGGTGAGTCGTATCAAACAAAGCCCCATGCTCATTGAATTTCGCTACCAAGTCAAAATGTCCGATAATATCCGCTCCCGTCACTTCTAGTACATCTGTAACGGTCTCATAATACGCTTCTGCATATGCATACGCATCGCCACCAAAAAATTTCTCAATATGTGATTTTGAAATTTCTTCTGACCAATCGACACAGAGGTACTGCCCCTCTTTTTTGATGTAATGCACAGAGCCTATGCCGTAGTCAAATTCATTGCCGATTTTTCCAGAAAAAATATCTTGCTCGACACCTGTAAAAATTGTAATTTCATCTCGGTACTTTTCTTTGAGCGAATTTATTTCGTTGATATAGCTTGCGACATCTTCTTTTTTCATACAAAAATCGAGATCAAAATCTGTGTAGGAGTGACCGCTAAATCCAAGCGTAGTGAAGCCTTTTTCTATGGCAGAAAGTACCATTTCTTCTGCGGAATTTTTGCCATCACAAAACAGCGTATGCGTATGAAAATTCACTTTCGGGATCATTTTGTCATTTTCTCCTGTTTTACTTTATGGTCGATTACGTGACGAGACGCCAACTCCGAACGAATGTCGTTGAGGGAAATGTCCATCTCCACCATCATGACCATGACGTGATACGCAAGGTCTGAAACTTCGTAAATCGTTTCTTCTTTGTCGTCAGATTTTGAGGCAATAATGACTTCAGTGCATTCTTCACCGATTTTTTTGAGGATTTTATCTAAGCCTTTTTCAAATAAGTATGTCGTATACGATCCTTCCTGTTTGTCGTTTTTTCTGCCTGAAATCAAGTCCATCAAGCCGTCCATAGAGAAACTTGGTTTTTCATCATTTTGGAAAACTGGATTATGGAAGCAAGATTCTTCGCCGAGGTGACAGGCTGGGCCAGTTTTATCGACTTCCACAGTCAAAGCATCGCAATCACAATCCGCCACAATGGAGACGATGTGTTGCACATTGCCTGACGTTTCACCTTTTCGCCATAATTCTTGACGAGAGCGTGACCAGAAGCACGTACGTTTTTCTTTGATGCTAATTTCTAGGCTTTCTTTGTTCATGTATGCAAGGGTTAGGACTTGTTTCGTTTTGCAGTCGATTACAATTGCTGGAATCAAGCCTTTTTCGTCGAATTTTAATTTTTCAATATCCATTTTTTTGCTCCTTTATATTTGTATGGTAATCTATCGCATTCCATTTGTTCTTTTCATTTCCGACCGCTTGTGTGATTGGTTGGGAGATGTAGGGGCGACCTGTGGTCGCCAGTTTCCATAGACTTTGCCTCCTCAAGCACCCCTTTGCGATAAATTCCCATTTTATTTCCTACTATTATATAAATTTCTACACGGGCGACCACAGGTCGCCCCTACATAACGAACTTATTTTGTGTATTTCATACACCAATACCAATGTGAACGAAAAAATTTCCTTTTATCTTCTCATAATGATTGATTCTTCCGCCAATTTCTCTTTCAAATCAGGAATCGCCACTTCGCCAAAATGGAATATCGACGCCGCAAGCCCTGCATCGACTTTCGGCAATTTCTGAAATAAAGTAATGAAATCGTCGACTCCACCAGCTCCACCCGAGGCCACAACTGGCACAGACACAATCTCACAAACTGCTTCGAGCATTGCAAGGTCAAACCCTTTTTTTACACCATCGGTATCTATGCTATTGACAACGACTTCACCCGCCCCCATGTCCACGCATTTTTTAATCCACTCGAGAGCGTCCATGCCTGTATTTTCACGACCACCTTTGGCAAATACCTTGAACTGTCCATCGACTCGTTTCACATCCACCGACAACACGACACATTGGTCACCGTATTTTTGTGCCGCTTCACGCACCAATTCTGGATTTTTGATTGCCCCAGAATTGACACTCACTTTGTCTGCACCACATTTGAGTACACGGTCAAAATCATCAAGTGTATTGATGCCACCGCCCACTGTCAGCGGAATGAAAATCGTACTCGCCACTTCTTTTAAGATATCGGTAAAGAGTCCACGACCTTCTGCCGAGGCTGTAATATCGTAAAATACGAGTTCATCTGCACCGTGATCGCTGTAGTATTTCCCAAGTGAAACTGGTGAGGATACGTCAGAAAGTCCCTCGAAGTTGACACCTTTGACGACACGTCCATCACGTACGTCCAAACAAGGAATGATTCGTTTTGTAATCATAGGTCATTCCCCTTTCGTGAGTTGCACTGCTTTTGCAAGGTCGATGTTGCCTGTATAGAGTGCTTTGCCAAGGATTGCCCCGTAGAGATTCATTTCAGAAAGTACTTTGATATCATCGAGTGAAGTCACACCACCCGAAGCAACGATGTCGACTGCAAATTTCTCGGATAAGTCCTTATACAGCTCAATATTCGTACCGGCTAGGAGTCCATCTTTTGAAATATCGGTACAAATAATCGTTTTGACACCCATACTTTGTAATTTTTCACAGAAGTCGAAACAGCTTTCTTTCGATAATTCTGTCCAACCTTTGATTGCCACAAATCCATCTTTGATATCGACACCGACTGCAATTTTATCGCCGTATTTGTCGAGCATTTCTTGTAAAAATACAGGATCACTGACAGCGGCTGTGCCTAAAATGACACGAAATACACCGATATCCAAATACCGTTTGATGACTTCTTCGGAACGAATGCCACCGCCGACTTCCACGAGCAATCCACTTTCTTTGACGATCGTTTCGATGGTCGCAAGGTTTGGTGTGTCGCCATTTTTTGCACCCTCCAAATCGACTACGTGTAAGTATGTCGCACCTGCTTTTTGGAAGCCTTTGGCAACGTCTGCTGGATTGTCGCTATATATTGTTTTTTGTGCGTAGTCGCCTTTGAGTAGACGGACTGCACAACCTTCTATTAAATCTATTGCTGGAAATAAATGCATTGCAATCTCCTTTCAGGGTTGTAGGTAAAAAGAACAGACCGTGGACGCTGTCCACACTCCGCAAATACCTTTAAAAAAATCGAGTAAAACTTTTACTTGCGAACCTTTTTAGTCTGCGTAATGATGATGAATCCTTTAATGAAATGTTTCCTAAAATAAGATGAAGCATTTGTTGGCGGGCGACCACAGGTCGCCCCTACGTTTTGTAGTGCAATACATATTTACATACACTCTTGTGAGTTGAATTTTAGTTGTAGGGGCGACCTGTGGTCGCACGTTTGTTTTTGCAGTGCAATACATATTTACATACACTCCTAC
>JAWXUZ010000105.1:0-8441 GCA_044425835.1 Bacillota bacterium
TACTCAAACGAGTGTCATATGGCGTAAAAAATTTCAAAAGATTTCGGAATCGTATTTTACTTACAACTACAAAAGGATGGGATTGAAAACAATCCCACCCCAACATTTGACAAACAGCCCATTTTTGAGAGGTGTCTTTTGTTTTGTCTATAAAGGTGATATAGTCGATTCAACTAAAAAGTACTGTTGTTAAGTGGTTGAAATCAACGTTCATAAGCACGTGGAATCGTTAAAGCTGCACGGAATACTCTCTTTTTGGAATTCCAACTTTATTCAGAAACCAATAAATAGTTTTTTATAAAAGTGCGTTGAATTTTATTTGAAATCATGTACTTAATTTAGTACAAAAAAATCGTGAAAAATTGTAAAAAAAATCTAAAATCATACTTTCGGATGATTGTGTCAATTTTTTAATTGTTATATACTAACCAAAGTTCTTAGCAATCCCACTTGCTAGGAATGAAAACAAATACTTATATTTATTTAAAAAACGGGAGGAAGAAAAATGAAAAATGCTTTGAGAACAAAAAAATTACTTGCAATGATGGTGGCAGCAACAATGACAACGGGTGTATTTGTTGGCTGTGGTGGTAGCGATGATAGCAGCGAAGCAGAATACGAATACGAAGAAGAATACGAAGAAGAGTATGAAGAAGAATACGAAGAAGAAGAATACGAAGAAGAGGAATACGAAGAAGAATATGAAGAAGAGTATGAAGAAGAAGGTGCTTCCGCAGGTGGATTTACAGTAGATTATGCATCGGTAGAACCTTGGGTTGCATACGGTAGCATAGGTGCTTCCACAGCAGGCGAGTTGCTCATTTGGGCAATGAACGAAGATTTGACGTATGGTATGCTTACTTTTGTACCATCCGATAGCCCTGAAACACCAATTTGCGTTTTAGGTGAGATGGGTGTGGAAGCAGACCCTGACCAAGGCATCGGCGTTGGTTATATGGTGGACGAAGTGACAGGCATTGAAATGGCATTTGCGATTGAACAATACGATGAAACAAGCGAATTGATTACAGGTGTATTTCCAATCGGAGCTGAATTTGAAGCAGTCGTTACTGATATCTCTTTAGAAGAAACATTGGAATACTTGCAAGACCTTTGCGACAATTATACATTTATTGGGTAAGTCGCACATCACTGAAAATTTCATAAAAATAGCAAAAGAAGATACATAGACAAATTATATAATTTTAATACGCACCTTTCTTTCATTGGAGGGTGCGTAAAAAATTATTTTTGGAAGGCATAGGCAACAATCCGAAAGAGTGCGTTCGTCTAGTGGAGGCGACTGTAAAAGAATTGGAAACAATGAATCTGTAAATTTTATTCAAGTGAACTGAAAAAGACAGGTGGTGAAATTGTGAAAAAAGTGATGAAATATAGTTTGATATCTGTTTTGGTTTTGTTTGTGCTTTTTGTATTTTTAGATGATGAAGATGAAGTTGATTTTTCCCAAGAGTCATCGACAGTGGAAACTGCCACAACCGAACTTGCTGCATTGCAAGAGACAATCAATGCCTTGCAACAGAGTGTCGATGCATTACAACAAAGCGTCGAAACGGTCGATTCTACAGATGAAGTATCAGAATCTTTGGAGGTCGTAGATGAATCGACAGAGGGAAAACTTAGAGATGTAGCGGAGAAAATCGAACTTCCAGATACAACTTTTGTACCTGTTGTAGCAGAAGTAGAAGAAGTAGAAGAAGTAGTGGAAGTAGAAGAAGTAGTGGAAGCAGAACCAGAACCAGAACCAGATCCATCAGCTTATCCAGACGATTCCATCAAAGTTGAATTTCAAGCAAATACCATTTATGGCGAAACAGTTGGAAGTGATATTTTTGCCGATTACGATGTGACAATGGTCAACATATGGGCGACATGGTGTGGACCTTGCGTGAATGAAATGCCTGATTTACAAGTCGTTTATGAAAATGCACCATACAATGCGAACTTCATTAGCATTTGTACAGATGGCGGAAGTAGTGGAGCAACTGCCAAAAATATTTTGGCATCGAGTGGAGCTACGTTTGATACGCTTTTGCCAAATAGTCAATTGAATGCAGGGCTTCTTTCTGGGATTCAAGCGTACCCTACGACAGTTTTTATTGACAAATGGGGGTATACATTATTCTCAATTGAGGGGGCACCTCGTTCAGACGCAGCTGAAATGTATTTGGAAATTATAGATGATATATTGGAAATAGAGGAGTCGTATAATAGTTAAGGAGGGAAGTAGATATGAAAAAAATACTGAAAATAGTTGGCTCAATATTCGTGGTGTTCATCGGGATTTTCGTTGCCCTCGTTTTTTTGGTTGGCGATGACGAAGACGATGCAACGAGAGCTCCGCATCATCATAACGAAAGTTCAGGAAGTGCAAGCGGAGCTTCAGAGGAAAGAATCGAACAAACAATGTCAAATAACTCGACATCTGCTACACCAACGACGTATCCGGTCAATTCAAACCATGAAGTTGATTGGGTCATGTATTGGTATTTGTGTGGTAGCGATTTAGAAAGCGAGTGGGGTGCCGCATCTTCTGATCTTGAGGAAATGATGATGATTGATTTGCCTGAAAATGTACAAATTGTCATTCAAACAGGCGGTGCGAATGATTGGCAAAACAATTACGTTGAAGCAAACGCAACACAACGATATTTATATGATTACACTGGACTCACTTTACTTGAAGAATTGCCAGAAAGCAACATGGGTGAAGTCGATACATTGGCGAGTTTCTTGCAATTTGCAAATAGCAATTTCCCTGCAAATAAAGTCATGATCAATTTGTGGAATCATGGGGGTGGATCACTCACAGGGATTGCCTTTGATGAAAAATATGGCTTTGACGCTTTGACTTTGCCTGAATTATATGAGGCATTCACAACAGTATATACTGAAGATTCATCGAATCCACCGATTGATATTATAGGATTTGATGCGTGTTTGATGGCGACACTCGACACGGCATACATCTTTTCTGATTTGGCAAAATACATGGTTGCTTCCGAAGAATTAGAGCCAGCTCTTGGTTGGAATTATACAGGGCTTGCAGGTGCAATGGCTGACGATCCTGATATTCTTCCAGTTAATTTGGGCATTGCCATTTGTGATTCGTATTATGAGGCTTGTGAAGATGAAGACATGGAGCAAGACATTACATTATCGGTAGTCGATTTGGCAAAAGTTGGAGGGGTCATTTCTGCGTTTGACCAATTTGGCATCACAGCCCTTGAGACGGCAACCAACCAAAGCAATTTCTTCAATGAACTTGGAAAAGTGGCGAAAGATACAGAAAATTACGGTGGGAATAACCGTCGTGATGGGTATACAAATATGCTCGATTTGGGTGATTTCGCTTTGCAAATGAGTGATATGATGCCGACGGAGGCAGATAATTTATTTCATGCAGTTGGCAACTCTGTAGTTTACGCTGTCAATGGTCCTTTGCGATCGTCTTCTTATGGATTGGCGACGTATTATTACTACGATAATGATGTGGATTATTTCTATGAATATACTTCTTTTGCACCGAGTATGGCAGTCGTTTATTTGTATGAATATGGACTCACTGGTTCCTTGGACGAAGAAGCATTTACGTATATTGATACATACGCCAACATGCCAGTCGAAGAAGAAGAGGAAGAAGACACATACGACAGCACGCCAATCGAACATGGGGAATACGTGGAAATTGCAACGATAGTCAATTCCGCTATGGACTTTGAGGACTTCCCAATTTACTTTGATGACGATGCTTGTGCTGTCCTAGATTTAGGTCCTGAGGCATACGACCATTTGTCAGCCATTGGATTTGAGTTGTATTACGCAGATTACGATGCAGACATTATGCTATTTTTAGGGACAGACAATGACATTATCGGGGACTGGGATAATTGTATTTTTAAGGATAATTTCCGTGGTGTTTGGGGTAGTATCGATGGCAATATTTGTTATATGGAACTTGGTCATGAAGGCGATGACTACAACTCGTATACTGTACCTGTACTGCTAAATGGTGAAAACTACAATCTCGATGTCATTTACGATTTCAATGAAGAGGAATATTCCATTTACGGTGCAAGAAAAGCAGTGAGTGAAGCTGGATTTGCCGATAAGAATTTGAGATTTCTAAGAAATGGGGATGTAATAGAAACGATTCATTACGCAACGAGTTTAAGTTCAGATGACGAGGATTTGTATGAAGTTGTTGTTGATTCGATCGTTGTCGATGACAATACGAGTTTTTACGAGGAAGACATGGGTGACGGTGTATTCATCATGATGTATACAATGCATGATGCGATGGGCAACGTTGCAACGTCGGAAGCGTTCGTTTTTGAAGTAGAAGGCGATATGATTTGGGCATTGGAATAATTTCTAATATTGCTCTCCCAATTAAATGTTTCTTAAAATAAAGTGGAGAATATGTAAGCGGGCGGTCGAAGGTACGTCCCTACACATTGATATTTCAGGATTTTGTAGGGACGACCTGTGGTCGCCCGCTCTCGATAAAACGATAATTTTGGCAATATTTAGTTGGTATCTCAATACAATAAAATAAAATAAATGGAGGAAAAGATATGGATAATATAGCAGTGATTTGCGGTGCTTTGAGTATTGTGAGTATATTTATCCCGGGAGTGGGTCTTGGGGTTTCTACAATTACAGCAATCATTGCCATCGTGTTGGGTGGAAAAGTCAAGAAAGAACCAGGAAGCGAAACAAAAGGAAAGATTGCAATTGGTTTGGGTATTGGCGGACTTTTGGTGATGATTGGCGTATTTGTTTTTACGTTTTTTCTCATCAGTCAACTTATGTAAGTGATAAAAAAACAAAGAATCATCTATTGACATCGGGTGATTTTTTGTTTTTTATACTTTTTCTTATATGTAATTTTGGAGTCAATATCAAGATTTAATATTTTTTTAGTTTCGTCAACTTGCAATAGACAAAAAAGAAAAAAAGAAGTATTATGAAGATAGAAAGGGAAAGGAGGCTCTACCGTGGCATATACAATAAAAATTCCAGAAAAAATAAAAAAGAAACATGAGACAGCAAAGGAAGTTTACCCTGTTTTCGTATTCACAGGTCTTTGCGGTATCGGGAAAACAAGTGTTGTTCAAGAATTATTGAAAAAAGAAAAAGCGAAAGTGATTGAAATGACAGGTGAAACACAGGATTTTTCTAAGATCAACATCAAGAAAACGAGTCCTGTTTTCCTATATGATGATGCACATCTCATACAAAACAAAGAAGCACAACGTGAAATTGTGGAATTTATCAAAGAAAATGCAAATTGTAAGTTTTACATTTTGACTCGAAGTGACCTTCCGCATTGGCTTTTGTCATTTCAACTTGCTGGAAAAGTGCAAGTATTTTGCGAAGCAGATTTTAAACTAAACCAAAAAGAAATTGAAGAATTTTTCGCAGATTTTTCTTTGACCCAAGAAGAAATTATGGAAATACACGATGAAACAGAAGGCTATCCGTTACATCTTTTCATGATTGAGGGGTATTTGAAAGAAGTAAAATTTTACTCGGAGCAAGTCCTTTCGGTGGCAAAAGAAAGAATGTTTCACTACCTCACAGAAGAGGTATTCCAACAATTTTCGCTTAGAAGTCGTCGAGTCCTTTTGAGCGTTTGCTTGTTCAAAGAATTCGATATAGAATTTATAAAAATGGTCAGCGGAGAACCCGATATTCTACTAATTATCGATGAAATCCAAGGGTTGTCGAATTTTTTTCTGCAGAAAAAAAGTGGCGTTTATGAAATCAGTGAGTTCTTCCAAGCATACTTACAATGGAAATTAAATAAAGAATATAAAGAAGATGAAATTAGACAACTCTACAGTTTGGCAGGGCGATATTACGAATTGTGCCAGCGAACACAACTTGCCCTTGCTTGCTATTTGAAATCTAGGGAAAAAAGAAAAATAATTAATATTTTAGTTGACAATTCTGAAAAAAATCCAGCAATTGGCGATTACTTACAAATCGAACCGTACTTCCTTGCTCTCTCTGAAGAAGAAATCAAAACAAATCCGTCACTTATGGCAGGCATGAGTATGTTAAAATGTATGCGAGCCAACTACGAAGAATCTACATATTGGCAGAAACAATTAGAAGAATACTTGACTACACTGAAGAAAAGTGACAGCGAATATAAATCCGTCAAAGCAAAACTCATTTATTTGGATATTGCACTTCCGCAATCGGGAACGGAAAGTTTGCTCTCGACTTTTTCTAATTTATTTACGCTACTGACAAATCGAGAAGTCTCTTTGCCACAATTTTCAATCACAAGCTTATTGCCCTCTATATTAAATGGTGGGAAAGATTTTTCTTTATGGACGAAAAATGATTTAAAAATCTATAAAACGATGCGATTGCCTTGTGAAGCGGTTTTGGGCAAAGATGGAATCGGGGCATTTGACTGTGCAATTTGCGAAAGTTTATTTGAAAAAGGACAGGACTATATTTCGTATTTGACACAAGCAATGGCGAAATTGACGGAAATTCAGCAAATTGGATCTCGAGAAATCGAATTTTATTTGATGGGTTTGATGGCTCGCATTCAAATTAGCCAAGGCAATTCTGAATCGGCAAGAGAGACGTTATTGTCTGTCAAAAAACGATTTGAAACAATAAAAGATTTTCGATTTATGCCAAACATTTCGGCGATGTTATGCAAAATCAATCTCTTGCAAGGCGACTATGAAAGTGCAATCCAATGGCTAGAGCAAGATGCACCGAAAGACGATCACCAAATTTGGACAATACTGCGATACCAATATCTCGTAAAATGTGAAGTGTACATTCAGCAAGGAAATTATTTACAAGCACTTTGTTTGCTCGCACAACTTAGAAATTATACGATTACTTGCGATCGTCCAATTGACCGCATGCAAACCAATCTACTCATGGCGATTTGTTACTTTAGACAAAACAATTCTCTTTGGAAAGAAAATGCCGAAGAAGCACTAGAAATTGCTTATGAATACAAATATGTAAACCCTGTGGCACAATATGGCGTTGCAGTATTGCCACTTTTATCTACATATGAATCGAAAAAAATGCCACCTCATTTTGCAAAAATTCTCTTGGCAACAAGAAACCAAGCCTCTGTCTACCAGAGATATTTAGAGCCTGTCTCTGAAGTTGTTGTGAATTTATCACCGACAGAGTTGGCTGTTTTGCGACTCCTTTGCCAAAATAAAAGCAATGCAGAAATTGGCAATGTCTTAAATATCAAATTGCCGACGGTGAAAACGCATACGCTAAATATTTACCGCAAAATGAATGTAGGAAGGCGAAGTGAAGCAAAAACAGAAGCGAAACGACTCAATTTAATTGACGAGTATTTGGCAAAGTAATTAAAAAAAATCTAAAAAGGAGTTATACGATGAAAGAACCAAACATTGTTAAAAAAATTATTGAATCCACACAGTTAGAAAAGTTTATTTTATATGTAATTTTATTCAATTCCATTCTTATGGGGTTCATGACGAATCGTACATTGATGGCAACAGAGCCTTGGGGAGGGATACTCAATTTCCTCAATAACCTTTGCTTGATGATTTTCATTTTGGAGTTGTTGGCAAAGCTTTTTGTCTATCGACTTTCTTTTTTCAAGGAAGGTTGGAATATTTTCGATTTTACGATTGTAACGCTATGTCTCGTGCCTACAGGTGGTATTTTTAGCAGTTTTCGCATGCTCAGAACGTTTCGAGTGTTCCGCTCGTTTCGTGCCTTACGCATGGTGACAAAACTTGGCAAGCTACGTCTCATCGTACAAGCCATCATTGAAAGTATCCCAAATATTGCATGGACTTCTTTGCTTCTAGGGATTATTTACTACATCTATGCCATCGCCGGAACGGAATTATTTCGAGATGCATTTCCTGAATGGTTTGGATCGTTGTCTCAAACCCTATACACTTTGTTTCAAATTATGACACTCGAAAGTTGGTCTATGGGGATTTCTCGTCCAGTGATGGAGGTGTATCCGTGGGCATCACTATACTTCATTTCGTTCATACTATTTACTGCGTTTATCGTCTTGAATGTGGTCATTGGTGTGGTAGTCAATACGATTAGTGACCTCGCAAACCAAGAAAAACTCGATAGAATGGAAGCCTCTTGTGATGAACCTACCTTATTATTGTACCAACAATATCTTTCGCTAAAAGCAGAAATGGAACTCTTTGAGCAAGCGTTCGAGATTTCTATCAAAAATCAAAAAGACGAAGTATAAAATCAATTTCAATATTTATGTACTTAACTTAGTGAAAGATGAAAAAAATGGCTGTTTGTCAAATGTTGGGGTGGGATTGTTTTCAATCCCATCCTTTTGTAGTTGTAAGTAAAATACGATTCCGAAATCTTTTGAAATTTTTTACGCCATATGACACTCGTTTGAGTAC
>JAWXUZ010000015.1:0-38526 GCA_044425835.1 Bacillota bacterium
CGGAACCACAGAGGACGGAACGACAGGAGACGGAACTACAGGAGACGGAACTACAGGAGACGGAACCCCAGAGGAAGAGGAAAGAGATTTATCTGATCGAGAAATCACTTCTGACGGTACGTATGTCAATGTATTTGAAATCGTGGGTGATTATAAAATTCCAAGTTCAATCAGTGCAGATGAATACTTTATCACAGATGACTTGATTTTCCCTCTTACCCTCGAAGCGGAACAAAAATTCTTAGACATTGCATTGCCGTCCTATCTCGCAGAAGAAGAAAGAATCAATCGAATCAAGCAATTGACGAAAGATATTGCAAGATACGCTGCGGAGATGGAATACCAATACATCATAAGAAGTGAAGCCGAAGCAAATTACAATGCAAGTGTGATTGTAGCAGATTCGGCAAACAGCCTGTATGAAACTGCATTGTGGAATACGACGGTGCAAAAAATGGCTCTTTCCATTGAAGAAAAGAAATATGTGAATTTGGAAGCAGAATATAATTCATATATAGCAATTGTGGAAGAACAAGATACAAAAAAAGGCGAATTAAGTGATGAAATCATAACGGTTTCTGAAGAAATAGAAATTGCCAAAATAGATCTTGAAAAAGCAACTGCTGTACTTGAAGCCATTGAAGCAAGTGTACGTCAAGTAGATGTATATGAAACAGATGGAACAGATGCACCACCGCCAACGCTACTTCATGCTGCTGGTTCTTACGATGGAGACACAGTGATTTTTGATGATGAATTTACGTATGAATACGTTGCAGGAAATATGCCTGATATCAATGGAGATGGCAAGTACGATGAGGACGACCGTGAAGCGTATCTTTCTTTGGAAAAAGACATTGCGGAGCAACAAGCAATTATGGACGATGCCAAAGAGGAAATAGACATTGCGAAAGCGAGAATTATTGTATTAGATGCAATCATCAATGATACTACAGATGCATATACAGATACGCAAAAAGCAAATGCAATAGCAGAAAAACCGTATCATGTAACCACAATAACTGAGGAAACAGAAAAATATGAAACGGCTGAAACGAAGCAAGACGATTTGCAAAGTAAACTCGATGCAATTGATGGAGAGACTTTGTATGAGTTGTATTTGCTTGAAGTAGAAAATCTAAGAGTCGCAACTGTTCAGTTGGAAACGCTCAATTCTGATTTGGAAACGCTTGAAGCTGAACTCCAAGAAGCAGAAGATTTGGGCGAGAAATATACGAATCTTGCAACTGTAAAAGAGAAAGAAATGGAATCGTCAGCATATGCAGTTGAAGAATTAGAAGCGAAATACCAAGAAGTGTATGAGGCACAACTTCCAGTGGAAGAAGCGTACAATGATGCGGTAGAATTACGAGATAGACACAAAGAATCGTATGAATGGCAAACGACTGTGTATACCACAATTGAAAGCCAAAAAACAGAAGCTGAAATTGAAAAAGCGGCATTAGAACAAGAAAGCAATGAAGTTTCTGACACGATTGGCTTTGCAATTCGCTATACAGATACGTATGGATATTACGAATTTGAAGAATTGCCGATTGTGGATCGTGCCTTGATGGCGACAGAAGTGACACCAATTGATTACCGTGCGATGCTTTGGATTCGTGATGAATCAGAATTTACACTCGTAAACATTCCGGATGATGAATTGTTAAATTCAGATATTTCGATTTTGACAAAAACTGCGTTCCAAGAACAAGATATGCAACGTTACCAAACACTTGATGGTGTTGGGGAAGCAAATCGTGAAACGCTAGGTGTGTCAGAAGAAGTCAAATTCTTGGAAGAACTCGATCCAATTAGTACGCTTGCAGGTGTTTACAACTTGACAGCGGAGGGCAATCCGTACTTAGAAGCCCAAAAAGATTCTGGCTTGATTCTCGATCAATTTTACGTGAGAATCGGTGGAGTGCTTTGGAATGACACTTATGCACTCGGCGAAAATGGCTATGAGGCGGATGGAATTCGTGATGATGAAGTTGAAACGAGAATCAAAGGTGCAACGATTTACTTGTACCGTTATAACAAAGAATTAGAAACTGAGGCATTGTTCGTTGAAGCAATCAAAGAGGGTGATGTTTCGGGAGACGAAAGCGGAGACGAAAGCGGAGACGAAAGCGGAGACGAAAGCGGAAGCGGAGAAGGAAGCGGAGAAGGAGAAGGAATCCTACTTGTAAATGAATTGGAAGAATCCCAATCACAGGCATATGACTACTTAGCTTATGGCGATGAATGGGTATCAATTGAAGGTTTATGGACAATTACACCAGACTTTTACGATGGCAAGAGCAGTGTCACAACGGGTGCAGATGGTGCGTATGAATTTTACGTGGAAGCACTCGATGATGATGGTGAACTTTATGAATATCGTATACTTGTGAAGCAACAATCTGGCGTTTTTGAAAGAGATTGGACACTAGAAACGTATAAAGATTCACGTAATGAAATCAATAACGACGTTTTGGGTGCAGATCAATTCTTTGAAAGTTATTCCTTGCGATTGCCAACGACTACAACAGGAAGGACTGTAACGTCGGATGGTATTTACAATACGAGAGCAGAGGAAGATTTAGAAGATGGGGACAAAACGATTTTAGTGCCACCATCGGCATTCAATAACATCTATGGAATCAATGTGGGGTATAGTCATAGTGCGGTTGCGACACAATTTGATATTGGTAATCGTACAGATGGATTCAAAGACGATATGACAAGAGATGCAGGTTTGTTGCTCGAAGTCGATCCAGAGATACCATCGATACCGCTCACGCCACTTGAACCATCGATACCAACAACACCAGATGATCCTCCAGATGATCCGACGATACCACTCACACCACTTGAACCACTGCCAACACCGGATGGTCCAGATCCAGGTACAGATCCAGATCCAGATCCAGGTACAGATCCAGATCCAGATCCAGATACAACACCTGGTCCAGATCCATCGACAACACCGGGTGGACCAAGTACGCCAGGTACCCCAAGCGATCCACCAGACGATCCAGAGGTGCCAATACCATTGTTGCCACCAGATGTGGACGTTCCACCATCAACTGTACCACCACCAAATTTCAATTTTGAAGATTTTGAAACATCAAAAAAGATGATGATGATGATAATGATAATGATTGGTTGGACAGAAAAAATGATGACGACATATTGGAAATGGGCGGTATGATATGGGATATCTTATTGTCAGCGGCATTCTTTGTCGTGGGTTGTGTATTCTTATTTCTTGGCAAACCGAGAAAAAGAAAAAATAAGAAATAAAAAATGCAATTCAAATAAATAGAAATAAACAACCAATACCACACAGTCACTGTGTGGTATTGTGTTAAGGAGGAAAAATTCCTATGAAAAAAAATCAAACTAAAAAGTGGCTTACAAAAAGAAATGGAATCATATTGATTTTTGTAATTTCTCTCTTTTTCTTTTTGTGTTTTACTGTCAAATATGATACGAAAATGAGAATGCAAGAACCGATGGTCGGTATGACACCGTTAAAAGAAGGCACAAAAATCGCCACAAGAGAGGCAGAACAAGAAAGCATTTTTTCTATGTTGACATTGGAATTGGGTAGTCAGTACAATCCAATCTATGTGGAAACACAAGGTGAACGCATGGTGAGTGAACTGCAATTTCAGCCCTTGGCCTATCGAGATGGGGGCGGGGAGATGTACCCTGTTTTGGCTGATGAAATTGTGTATGGAGAAGATGGCCTGTCTATGGAAATTACCCTAAAAGATGAGGTGTATTTTTCTGATGGGACATTGCTTGATAGCAAAGATGTCGAAGAATCGATACTCTTATTTGCTTTGGTCGGCAATCCATATACTGAAACGATTGTAGGCATGGATACATTTTTAAATTCACCACAAAATCGCCCAGAAGGAATCAAAATTATAGATGAAAAAACACTTGTGATTTCTTTTTCATCGTATGAATTACAAAATGAGTTGGTGCTTGAATTGCCAATACAAAAAGTACCGCCAATACTTTGGAATGACAGCGAACTCATAGATGATTTGGGTGTTTTGCTGAAAGATGGCATCGGCACGAATCGCTATGTGTTGTCGTGGAAATCGACAGAGGGCGTACAGTTGGTATTGAATCCGCATTATGTCGCTCGCACCGAGGGCGAAACGACAAAAATTGAAACAGTAAATATTTATGATGCAAGCAAACTCGATGTTGCAGAAGCTGTGACAAGTGAAACCATTGATTATTATACATTTACGCACGACTCTACTTTATTAGATGAGATTGTCAATCAAGAAATACTCGATATTTATGGGAAAGACAAATCGAATATTGTGACACTCCTTGCCAACCCAGAGTCGACAACTGCGATGAATGAAGCTTTGCGTGGCACGATTTTTTATACCGTAGATAGAGATGCGTTATTTCAGGGAGAATTACTTTATAAAATGGTCAGCGAAGCAAGTATATTGCCAACGTCTATTACGAAAGAAATGACGCAAAAACCGACTGCGGAAAATGCCATTGACTTGCAACAAGCCGCATCCTTTCTTCATATTGCCCAAACAGAGCTAAAAGATGAGGTGAACACGACGACAGAAATTGTGACATCATCTGTTGAAACACTTCAAGATGATGGAGAAACGGTGGAAATTACGACGGAATCGACAGAAATTCTACACGAAACACCGATTGTCGAAAATGGCAATATCATTGTCAGAATCCCGATTGTAAAAGGCAATATGTACCATAAAGAAATCGGAGAATCATTAAAAGAACAACTCGCCCCGCATAACATAGAAATCCAACTAGAAGAGTATACAGAATATGAATATGCCGATGTTATCTATTTTACGAAAGCATACGATTTTCAATTTGTAGAATTGCCACGACTTGAGACAATACTCGATATCGATCGTTTTTTCTACCAGTATGCAATTGGTGAAACAAAAGAAATGGCAGATGCCCTCGTTACGCTACGAAGTGAAGGGATCAACACGCCCGTGACGGTGTATGATACGCTTCATAAATTGGCGACACAGCAAACGAGAATCATTCCGCTTGGTGTGGTACAAGAATTGACGGCAGTTTCAACGTATTGGAACGAAAGTATATTGACGGAGACGACAAACATTCCTTTGTATGTGTATGATTGACAGATATTTTTTAGAATGCGAATGCAATTGACAATTTCTTACAAATCTGCTAAAATACGATGTGAAATAGAATGTGAATACTGTCAAAAAGATTTTGCCTGAGGATATTCCTTCTGTAAAAAAACAATTATCCCAAAACGATTGAGAAAAATATTTGACGTGAAAAAACCGAAATGAGAAATTAAAAGTTGTGAACGACGAAAGGGGGAGGGGCTTTGTGAATCGTTCTGTGATTTTAGAACAAGCAAAACAAAATGATAGTTTTTACATCTATGAGGAAGCTCATATTTTGCAGCAAATAGAAATGTTGCAGGAAGCGTTTCCTACTTTGGAAATTTTGTATTCCATGAAAACGAATCCGAACCCTTTCGTTGTCAAAACGATTTTTAATCAACGAATTGGAGTCGATGCAGCCAGTAAAAGAGAGGCTGAAATTGCAAAAGAACACGGTGTGGAAAAAAGGAAAATCCAATTTTCTTCCCCAGGGAAAACAGATAGCGATATCGAAAGCACGATTTCTTTTGCGACACTCATAGCAGATAGTTTGGGTGAGGTCTATCGCATTCAAGAAATTGCTAGGAAAAAAGGAATGACTGTTGATATTGGTGTGCGACTCAATCCCAATTTTACGTATACGACAGACGAGGGCATTCCCTCTAAATTTGGCATAGATGAAGACTTGTTTTTTGCTGAAATTACGGCTCTGGAGTCGCTCTCAAATATATCGATAGTGGGGTTGCACGTGCATATCTATAGCCAAGAACTCAATACTTCATATTTGAAAAATTACCATAAAAATGTACTTGCCCTCGCAAAGAAAATGCAAGGGGCAATCAAAAATAAATTGGAATTTATCAACCTTGGTTCGGGCATTGGGATTCCTTACGCAAAGACAGATACACCTGTGGATGTCGATGCACTTGGAAAATCCACAACGGAGTTGATTGCGAAATTCCATGAAACATTCCCTGCTGTCAAAATGTATATTGAGACGGGGCGATTTTTGGTTGGACAAAGTGGCACGTACGCAACGAAAGTCATCGACAAAAAAATCTCGCATGGTAAAACGTTCGTGTTGTTGCACAATACACTCAACGGGTTTGTGCGTCCTGCATTTGCAAGTATGTTGGAATCGTATGCGACTCCACCCATACTTGAGCCGTTTTATACATGTAAAAATGCATTTTCGTATGTCGTCCTAAATGATGAGACGGAGATGGAAATGGTAACGCTCGGTGGGAACTTGTGCACAGGACTTGATATCATAGAACGGGATATTTCTTTGCCGAGACTCTCGTGCGGTGATGTCGTTGCCATTACGAATGCTGGCAGTTATGCGGCAGTGATTTCGCCTATGCAATTTTCTTCGCAAGTCAAACCGAAAGAATTATTTTTGGCAATTGATGGTACAGTGTTTGAGTGAAGTGGATAAGGAATCAACGGTTTTATTGTAGTACCGATTAAATATTACTTTTAAAAAGGCTAAGGTTTGGGGAGATTCCCAAGCCTTAGCCTTTATTGTTTGTAGAAGATTTTTATTCTGAAACGGTATAAATTATTGCGGTGTGATTTGTCCTATATATATTTCATCAGAATCAACTATATCAGAATCAACTGAATCGGAATCCTCTACAATCGTCGGCATTTGATCCAAAACAGATACATTGATTGCCTGCATACCAGAATCAGTGTAGTGATATGCATTTTGAGAATTATACCAACCCTCATTGTCACCAAAAGTGACGTACCACAGACCATTTTCACCAATATCCATAATAGTTACAGTTTGTGCTGGATGCGTTGTGGTGTAAAATAAATTGTCACCTGTTTTGTGTATCAAGGAAAATCCCTCAGTTATCGTAAATGATTCATTCAACTGATTTTCTTTGATCCAGCCTTCGCCTGTTTTTGTATAAATTTTCATATATCCATTGGTATGTCCGAAAACATCCATTACTTGTGGATCGAGTGTGCCTATGATTTGGCTAGTGTCATTCGGACTTGCAAAAACAGGTGTGTACGCTGTGCAATACGTCATATTGCCTTGTGTATAGAGCCATTGTATACTGCCATCAATATCGACTTTCCACCAATTTCCACCTTGTACTTCTAATAATTTCACTGTACGAGGGGTGTAAGTGAGTATCGGTGCATCGTTTGCAAATGCAGAGTTATACGTATTGAAAATGAACGGAATGTCGATTGTCAAAGGTGTTTGCAAAACGACTGAAGTACTTGCATCACCATTTTTTGGCAACCAACCGATATTGTTTTGTACATACGTCAAAAGTTGGTTGATAGTGGCAGCTGCAGCAGCTTTTGTAAAGGTCTCAGTTGGATTGAAATACTCCAAAGAAGTATTGTATAATACACCTGAAGAAACAACTGAATCGACAGCAGTTCTATAATTTTCATTGATGGAGCTACGATCAGCAAAAGGAATCTCATTTGACTGCACAAAAGGAAGGGTGTCGTAAATCAATTTTGCTGCCGTTTCTTTTGTGAGATTTTGCCCAGTGATGGAATTGTTTTCAAAGTCCAAACCGTAGGCAGTGCAAATGGATTGCAAGATGCTGTAAAATTCATGCGACCACATAGCAGAATCAGGCAATACTGTTGTGCCGATTGGGTACGGCGAAAAACCAGAATTATAGAATTGTTCGATTTCGCTTCTTAGTGCGTGTGTGCCAATGCCCTCATACACAGGGGAGTTTGTTTTTAATAATTTGTAGCTATTTTCTAAAATGGCAATATTATCTGTATATAGACTTTCTCTCGAAGAGGCTTTGAATGTCACAGAAATCAAACGGTGTCCATCACGATTGATTGTCGCTGCCAAGCAAAATCCTGCTGCTGTGATATTTCCTGATTTGAAACCGTCAACATTTGGATAGGGTGAAATGCCTACAAAACGATTTGTGTTGACATAAGATTTTCCACCAAATGAGATGCTATGCAAGTTTGTATATCGCAATATATCTGGGTAGTCGGCAATGAAATTACGCACCAAAATGGCTTGGGAACGTGCCGTCACATAATGCACCGATGCACCGTGGCAGTTTTCGTAATTTGCTTCCATGCCCATGCGTGTTGCCGTTTCATTCATTCTTTCGACAAAGGCTGCTTCTGAACCTGAAATATGCTCTGCCAAGACGATACAACTTGCACTTGCAGAAGGAACGAGAATCAATTTCAATAACGTATCAATCGATAGATATGATCCACTCGTTAGAGGTACTGCTTGCGGATACGCTTCATTTCTTGACATACTTGCAGCAAGAGGGCTGACTTGAATCATAGAATCGAAATTCAGATTTCCAGCCTCAATTTCTTCGTAAACGATGTATGCTTGCATCATTTTCGTCAAAGAAGCTGGTACCATCAAAGTGTCTGCATTGTTTTCGTACAGGACAGTACCTGTATCATAATCTAGCACGATGGCAGCTTGTGAAGTCAGGTTTACATTGGCACTCGTTGCCACTGGAAAAGCTTGTACAGATAATGGAGATACAATTCCAAAAAAATTCCCCGAAAAAATTAAAGTTGTTGCCAAACATAGATGTATCAGTTTTTTGAATACCATTCGTTTCATTGTTTGTGTTCTCCTTTTCATTTTTATGTTGTTTGTATATGCCCTTAGTTAGTGTAACATACTTGTCGAAATTTGTCAAATTTTGTCGGAGTGATTTCAGATAAAACAAAAACCTCCCAAAATCTTTTCTGTGAAAGAAGGATTTGGAAGGCTTTGAATAGATTTTGAATTGTTCCTTCATCTAATGAAGAATTCTATTTGATTTTTCGTATATCCGTTTAAACCAAACCGATAATCATACTAAATAACAACAAGACGATACTTGCAATCCACAAATATTTGAAAGAAAATTTAATGTGATCTTTCAATTCGACTTCAGCAAGACCAATTGCCAAAAACGTAGTTGGGATACAAGGGCTGACTACAATACCAACGTTTGCACCAATCAACATTGCATACGCAACTTTATCAGGTGATACACCAAATTCAGCAACTGCTTGTGCAATGAGTGGAAGTACAGCGTAGTAATATGGGTCAGGTCCAATGACCATACCGATTGGAGCAGCCAAAATACCGATTACAATATGTAGGTATGGCATCAAGAAAGATGGAATGACACTAATCAAAACTTCAGCCATTTGTGCGATGATTACAGTGTCTAAAACGTCTGCTTCAACACCTTTTGTAATGGCTCCACCACCAGTGAAAATCCCTAAAAATACACCAGCACAAAGAAGAGTTACTGTCAAAGAAATACAGTTTGGTGCGTGTGCCATCATACGTTTGTTTTGCAATTGAATGTCAGGGTAATTGACTGCCAATGCAATCAAAGTCGCAAACATAAATACAACCCAAGCGGTGATGCTACCATCAATCAATAAGTAGATGATAAATGCAGTGAATGCCAAGTTAAATCCCAAAAGTTTTGGACGTTTGAGTTCTGGATCACCAAGGTTCAATTTGATTTCTTCGTTGCCATCAGTTTCTACAAGTAAGCCTTCGGCTCTGAGACGTTTCGTTTCTATTCTTGCAAAATACCATGCAGCAACGACTGAAACGACAACACCACAGATTTGCATAGGAATCATGGCTTGCCACATTGCAGCAGGATCGCTATCGATGACACTTGCTGCACGAATCGTAGGACCACCCCATGGCACCAAATTCATTACACCAGTCGACATACCGATGGTACAAAGCATTGCAATGCGACTGAGATTGAGGCGTTTATATAGAGGCAACATAACAGGAATTGTAATCAAATACGTGGACGCTGTTGCACCGTCTAAGTGACCAACGATTGCAATCAAAGCAGTAACGATGAAAATCATAGTAATGTTACTTCCTGCTTTTTTTACGAGACTCGTTACCATTTTATCAAACATACCGGCATCGCTCATGATACCGAAATAAATTACAGAAAATATGAATAATACCGCAGTAGACCAAGTTGTACCCACACCTTGGACGGCAAATCCCAGAATTTCTGAGACAGAAAAACCGGCAATCAATGCACCAATAACAGGGAGTACCGTAAAACAGAGAGCTGGCAGAGCTCTATTCGATAAGATGAGGTACATCATCACGATAACGACACCATATCCAACCATAGCCAAATACATAAAAAAAACCTCCTTAGAATAAAAAAAATAATAGTAAAATTGCAGATTGTACTTAAAAAAAAACATCTACGTAATTGCAATACTACACTTGTTTTTATATTCCGTCAAGTATTGACAGTTGTAAGTCACAAGTATAACTATAAAAATATACGGATTTAGTAGTGAAATTACATATAATTTGTATATAATCACTATAGACCCGTATATTTTTTTGATTTTATTTATCAATTAGCACAAATGCTATTGGAGGTTTGATTCAAAACATAGATGTGTTTTATATAATTTTATTTTCTATCAACTCTTTCATTTTTGCTTCATTGTATCCAAAAAACCGTTCATATATTTCTAAATTGTGTTGCCCAAGCGAAGGTGCTGGTGCCACAATTTCTGGCATGGTATCCATCAATTTAATTGGATTTCCATTCAGATGCATTGCACCGATTGTAGGGTGTTCGTGCGGAATGAACATTTCCCTTGCCCCTGCGACGTGCGGATCTTTTACGAGTCTGGAAAGTGTATTGATTGGTGCCGCTGGCACACCTGCTGCTAAAATTTTCTCTACACATTCGTCGATTGTATATTGTGTACTCCATTTTTCGATAATGACTTTTAGTGAAGCGAAATTTTGGCAGCGAACTAAGTTTGTACAATATCTTTCATCGGCAAGTAGTGATTCATCAAAGAAAACTTTTTTACATAGCAGTTCAAATAAATGGTCATTGCCACAACCGATGACGAATTTCCCGTCACTTGCTTGGAAAGAGTCGTATGGATAGACTGCCGCATAGCGATTGCCCATCAATTCCAAATCTTCTCCAGTTGCGAAATATCTCTGCACCCCAGTTTCCAAACTAGAAACGACAGAATCGACCAAGGAAACATCGACACGTTGGCCTTTTCCATTGATTGAGCGTGCATTGACAGCCGCCAAAATGCCGATTGCCAAATTCATTCCGCCTAAAATGTCGCCCATGGCATTGCCGGCTCTCGTTGGTTCGCCACCGATTGCTCCTGTCATTGCCATCAAGCCACCAGCCGATTGTGCGATGATATCATAGCCCGGTCTTTGTGAGCAGGGGCCATACGATCCAAAACCAGAAACGGCCGCATAAATAATTTTGTCGTTGACTTCTTTCAAAATGTCGTATCCAATTCCTAATTTGTCCATGACACCGGGGCGGTAATTTTCCACAACGACATCGGCTTTTTTTACCATGTCCAAAAACATTTTTTTGCCTTCTTCGAGTTTCAAATTGAGTGTGACACCTTTTTTGTTGCGGTTGACATTTGCGTAATATAAACTTTCTCCATTTTGAAATGGAGCAAATGATCTTGTGTCATCACCTTTTTCGGGGATTTCAATTTTTATGACTTCGGCACCGAAATCCGCCAAAATCATTGTGCAGTGTGGGCCTGCCAAAACTCTTGTCAAATCCAAAACGACTAAATTGCTCAATGCTTTTTCCATACGTAAGTCCCTTCTTTCTTAATTTGCTACAGGTCGAGTGATATTCAATTGGTGTCCACTATATACACCGTCGATTTTCTCTCGTTGGCGTTTCGATAATGAGAGCAATTCGTCGAAGTCGACACCTGTTTTGATGTCCATGCGGTCGAGCATATAGACGAGGTCTTCAGTTGCTGTATTTCCTGAAGCACCAGGGGCAAATGGGCAACCACCCAAACCGCCGAGCGTGGTTTGTACGATATTGACACCTTCTTCAATGGCTGCCAAAGTGTTGACAATGCCCATATTTCTCGTGTCATGGATATGTATTTGCAATTCGCAATCAGGCATTTCTTTTTTGATTGCACGAATCGTTTCTCGGACTTGTTTTGGATCGGCAATGCCAATTGTGTCTGCCAAATTCAAAGAACGAATCCCCATGTCGTAGATTTTTTTTGCAAATGCAACGGTTTCTTCAACTTTAGGCAATCCCTCAAAGGGGCAACCAAATGCAGTTGCAATGCCCACGCAAATTTTGACTTCAGGGCATTCCGCCATCATTTTTGCGAGTTCATCAAAAGATTCTTCGTGCGTACGATTGATGTTTGCTCGGTTATGACTTTTGCTTAAAGAAATGACATAAGAAAGGCTTTTGATTCCCGAAGCATATGCAAGTTGGGCCCCTTTTAAATTCGGAACGAGTGCATACAATTCTACATCATCGTATTTTTTTACGCAATATTCTGCCACTTCTTTGGCATCAATCATTTGTGGAATTGCAATTGGGCTGACAAAAGAAGTCACCTCAATTGCTTTGATTCCAGATTGTATGAGTCCGTCAATGATTTCTAATTTCGTTTTTGTGTCTAGGACTTCTGATAAATTTTGAAATCCGTCTCTTGGTCCTGATTCTAAAATAATTACATCTTCCATTTTGGCAACTCCCTCCATCGGTCACTGAATAACTTAATACTTTAACTTGTGGTATCATTATACGTTTTTATATTATTTTTGTCAATACCCATCATTTTTTTTGGTTGAAACGCACAAAATAGATAATTTTATTTGTATATTATATACATATCAATATCTTTTTTCAGTTTGTCATTGACAAAGGGCTTGTCTTGTAGTAGACTTAAGTTATTAAGTTTTCAGATAAGCTTCAGTGATACGAATATTATATAGGAGGTTCGTTATGGCGACATTAAAAGATATCGCAAAAAAATGTGGTACTTCTATCGCAACTGTATCGTATGTTTTGAATGGGCTAGGCGATGCAGAAAAAATTAGTACGGCAATGCAAAGAAAAGTACTACTTGCAGCAAAAGAAATTGGATATACGAAAATCAAAACTGTGCCAATGTCAAATGGCCGTACGGTCATTGCACTTTGTTTTCCCAATAGACAGCTTGAATCGTCGTGTGCCCCTATGATGTCTGGAATTTCAAAAGCAAATTTCGACACTCCAGAGCCGATCGACATCACAATCAAGCCGTATGAATCGGGGAAATTACAAAATATATTTCCGATTTTCGAGCAAAGTAAAATTGATGCCGTAGTCGTTGTCGGTGCATTTTCCAATGACATTACATATTTGCAAGAAAACCAACCGTCGATGCCTGTGATTTTAATCAATCGAAACGTACCTACTTTTTCATGTGTTACAATTGATGAAAATGAAGTGGCCTTTCTCGTTGCCTCGCATGCAATCAATAAATCGAATGGCGACATTGCACTCGTCTCGAATCCAAATTTTTTATATGGGCTACACCAACGAGCAGAAGCGTTTTTGAAAGTGTGCAAAGAAAAAAATGTCAACATGGAAAATCGCATATTTTACTCGAAAAATCAAATTGATGATGGGTACCAATTGGGGCTTGAACTCGTGAAAAAAAATATTTTACCGAAAGTCATTGTTTGTATTTATGATATGGTGGGGCTTGGCATTATGCGTGCATTCAATGAGCATGGTGTAAAAATTGGGGAAGAAGTAGAAATCATTTCTACAAGTACAGGCATGCAAGAATTGTTTGAATATTCGTCGCCGTCGATGAGTGTCATTGATTTGAAATTTGAAGATGTCATGGAAAAATCAATTCGCCTAGCGATTTCTTTGGTACAAAAAACAGTTGTTGCTCCACAAGTAATTACTGTGCGACCAGAAATTATTTACCGTGCGTCTAGTCCGCTCAATTCTATTATAAGGAATCAGTGACATTCAATAAAAAGTACCGAGATGAAGAATTTTCTTTTCTCGGTACTTTTTATTTTTACGGAGTGCTTTTCTCACGGTATTGTTTTGGACTCAAACCAGTTGCATTTTTGAAAAATTTACTGAAATGAAGAGGGTCGCCGTAGCCCACCATCATACCGATGTCTTTTATGTTATGAGTCGATTCGTTCAATAATTTTTTTGCGTGTTGCAAACGACAATCGGACAAATATTTACTTGGTGAGGTGTTTGCATATTCTCTAAAAATTTTCGACAGATACGACGAGGAAATATTTTTTGTAGCAGCAATTTCAGAAAAATCAATTGTCGCACTATAATTTTCTTGCAAAAACACCATCACACTTTGCACGATTTCAGCAGGAGAGTCTTCTCGCTGTGGGCTGATTTTCTGATCGTCACTGCATAGCAGAGTTTCTAGTCGTTGCAAGGTTTTTTTGAGGTCTTCCATTGGACAGGGCTTCAATAGATAATCTACGGCTTGGTTTCTGAGAGCCTCTCTTGCGTATTCAAAATCGTTGTATCCGCTGACGAGGACGACACGAATATAGGGGAATTCCAACCGCAACCGCTTGATGAGTGAAATGCCATCGAGTTCAGGCATTTTGATGTCACTAAACACGACGTCAGGCGATAGTTCTGACACCAATTTATACGCTTCAAGACCGTCTCTTGCTTTGCCCACGACTTGAAACGCCTCATTGGCTTTTTCGATTTGTTTTGCCATGTAATTTAAAATCAATTTTTCGTCATCTGCAACGACTACTTTAAATTTCTGCATTGTCATATACCTCCCCGATTGTAATGCAAGCACCTTGATCTATATTATTTTTTAAATTGAAAACAAGCCTATCTTGATAGAGCAAACGGTAGCGAATGAAGACATTCAAAAGCCCCATGCCGTTGATTTCGAGGGAAGGCAACAAACTCGTTTCTTTGATGTCTTCCATTTTTTTGTGCAATAGCGACAGTGCTTCTTCTGAAAATCCAGCACCGTTGTCTTTGATTTCAATTTGGTATCCTTTTTTGTTGTATGTGCCTTTGATTTCTACTTTATAAGGCGGACGTTTTGTCGTCGTATATTTGATGGCATTTTCGACCAAAAGCTGCACACATAATTTCGGTACTTTGATTTGCTCCATCTCTTTTGGAATGTCAAGTGTGTATTCCAAATCGCCCTGGTATCGCACTTCCATGCACGTCAAATAATCTGTCGTATAATAAATTTCGTGGATAAGTGGCACTTCTGATTCTGAATCAGAGGCAATATAACGCAAAATACTCGACATTGATTGACACATCGTTGTAATTTCTTCGGACATTCCTTCGTCCGCCATTACTTGAATGGCAGCCAAACTGTTGAACAAAAAATGCGGATTCATCTGTGATTGCAGTGCCAACATCTTCGATTGCATTTCTTGGTGTTCGAGTAAGAGTTGTTTTTGTACACTTTTTGTCAAATTCATTTGCATTTTAGAAAATGCATCTTGCAATTCGTTGAGTTCTCGAATTTTCGTGTGAATGATTTCTGATTGCGTGGGTTCTGTGGCAGAAATATCAAAATCAGAACATTGGCGACAAAGTTCTGCAATCGGAGAGGTGATTCGTTTGGCAACGAAAAAACCGACGAACAACGCACAAAAGAGTGCTACGAGAGCGATGCATATAAAATTATAAATCAATCGATAAATTGGTGATAGCAACAAGGATTCGTTGATTGACATAATCGTATGCAAATTGCCATCACTTGAAATTTGACAGACCATACGCAAATGATTGCCCTCTTTGTCTTGGTAGGCATCTGTTTGTGGAAAATTTTTTGATTTTGCGAATGCGAAAAGCTCGGTTTCGTTTTCTTGATTTAAGGGGAAAATCATTTCTCCGTCTTTCGTAAATATGTAAATGTTTTCTCCGTATACACTTTGGTATTCCATCGCAGGACTGACAATGCGAGAGAGTCTTTGTTTGATTTCGACGTAACCCGAGGGCAAATTGAAGTTATTGAAGTATTGCAAAATTAAGGAAACGAAATATTTTCCGTAGATGTCTGTAGAGAATTTTGAAATTTCATCGTCATATCCGGTGAAAAAAAAGAGTTGGTTATTTTCGGCTTGTTGCATATCAAGATACCACGGTTCCATATTGGCAAAGCCTGGATAAATGGAATTTTGAAGCCCTGAAGCAACGACAGTACCTTCTGTGGAATATAATTTAATTTGGTCGACAGGGCGGTTTGGAAAAATCAATGCCGTAAGTACAGCGAGGAGCGTTTGGCTATCTCTTGAAAGGGCGTATCTTTGTGCGTAAGAAGTACTATCACTATCAAAAAAATGGTCTTGGGTATGCATGGAGTAGGCAATATTGAGTGCGGTCGTATGCATTTCTTGTAATTCTCTTTCTATAGATAAGACGACGGAGGAGATATTTTGGCTAAGCACTGCTTCGGTTTGTGCTTCTAATTTTGTGAATTCAATGACACTATATAGAAAAATCATGACGAAGAGTGCAGCTGTGATGATGACTACATATGCCTTGGCAAATGTTGCTCGCACAGATTTTTGTTTCATAGGCAACATTCCTTTCGTTTTGTAAGGACACAATCAATCGTTTTTCTTATTATATAAAATGAATCAAGATTTGTCAATGATTTTGGAAATGGGCGAGGGGAAAATTAATTGTAATATAATAAATAATATTGAGATACTAACTAAATATTGCCAAAATTATCGTTTTATCGAGATCATCAATACGTGAAATATCAAGAAATCGAAACGGCTACAAATGATATTTTAGACGTGGCTTTCGAGGACAATTCCGTTGCACCATGGGCAGAGGAAAGCGTGCGTTACGTGGTGGGCAGTGGCATTTTAGAAAACAAAGAAAATGGAGGGTTTGCACCGCAAAGTGCATTGACAGAGAAAGAAGTGGAAGGTGTATTTTCACAGTTGGATTCATTTTAATAAGGAAATGTACGTAGAGATTTTCCTTTGTGGAAAATAGAGATTCATAAGCGTCAAACGAAAAAAGAGTGGGATTGAAAATCATCAATCCTACTCTTTTTGTTTACTTAAAATAGATTACAAAAATAAATCTTTCAATTCATCTTCTACAGGGATAAAATCACCCAACAAAAATTCATCAGTATCTGTGTTAGTATCAGTATCTGCAACAGGGTCAGTGACAATATTCGAGGCTTCAACGACTGCTTCGCTCGGTTCTTCTATCAATAAGTCTTCCAAAATAGATTCATCTTCCATCAAACCATTATTTTGCAATCCATTAGAAACCAAAGCGTCCATCATATCATCATCACTGATAATATAAACCGTCACACTTCTGACACCCCATTCTAAGGCATCTTCACGAGAAGAAAAACAAACGTCTAGGCGGTTATTTTTGATTGCACCGCCGGTATCTTCAGCAATTGCCAAACCATATCCAGGAATGTAGACTTTTGTGCCAAGCGGAATGACTGTTGGATCGACTGCAATTACACCATGGCGAGCCACAGTGCCAGTTGCAGTAATTCCTGTACAACCCGGGTCAAATGGTGTATATGCAGTGACTTTCATCTGCATGGAGTTGGTGAAATTATATCCTTCTACAACATCTTGTGTGCCGTGTTCAATGATTTCATCGACGGCTTTTTGGAGTACTTGCTCACTCACAACTTGATTGTATTCAAGTTCTTTGCCGTGAAATACTTGACGTTCGAGTTTCGTAATTTTCCCAGCAACACCTTTTTGTACGACATTCGTTGTCCCAATAGGCAAATCTGGATTTTCTCTCTCGATGGTTTCAAATGGAATTTCGATAATCGAGGACGTCGTTTTTTCTGTCATGGAAATCAATTGTACTTCCATCATTTCTTGTATGGAATCTGTTTTTTTCGTTTGATTGCTCATGTAGTAATCGAGTACGATGGTGCTGTCGATTTCTTCAAGCAATTCTCCTACGGTTTCTGCCTGTGTCGATACAAGCCAAGGCACGTCGTCTAAATAAACGGTCACGGCTTTCGTGTCGGAGACGTTACTTGCGTAAACGCTCACACAACCAATCATTGTAATTGCACTTGCAATTGCAAAACTTCTCAAATATGTTTTCATAATTCCTCCTAATTTTTTGCTTGAAATAGTTTTTCATATTTTTATATGAATTTCACGCAAATCATTCGTCAAGAGTACAAGACAGTTATATTTTATTGTACTCTATTCATTATATTAACACATCTGTAACAACTATGCAACCCTTTTTTTTAATATCACATTAAAAATACACACTTCTAGCATTATCTGATGTAATTTTAGCTACTTCTTGTGGGGAAACCCCTTTGATTTTGGCAATCATTTCCACCACATATTGTAAGTTGCTGGAATCGTTTCGCTTGCCACGATTCGGTGTTGGTGTCAAGTACGGACAATCCGTTTCAATGACAATTTTCTCAAGCGGTACGGCATCTACAACGTCAACGAGTTTCCTTGCATTCGGATACGTCACCACACCGCCAATCCCCAAGAAAAACCCCATATTTGTGTAGTCCACAGCCATCGGAGCTTCCCCCGAATAGCAGTGGATAATGCCTTTTCGTACCTTGCTTGCTTCCATAATATCGAAAGTATCTTTTGACGCTTCTCTTGAATGAATGATGACGGGCATATCGATTTCTTCTGCCAAGCGAAGTTGTTGGCGAAACCAAAATTGTTGCACTTCACGAGGGTGGGCGTCGTGGTAATAGTCCAAGCCAAACTCACCGAGTGCCACGACTTTTTCTTCTTTCGCCCATTCTCTCATCTGGTCGATGCTCTTCGAGTCGATTTCAGAGAGTTCGTGTGGGTGATACCCTACGGAAGCATAGATATAATGGTATTTTTTCGCTAGTTCAATGCTTTTTTTCGACGTCTTATAGTCACACCCCACATTGACGATAAAATCGACACCTGCCTCTGGTAAAATTTTTCCGAGCAGTTGGTCTCTATCCTTATGAAATCTGCGGTCATCATAATGGGCATGGGAATCAAAGTACATTAGCTCACACCTCCGCCACTTGGGAAGTCCATATTTTCAGGGGAAATCAGACATACATTGCCGTCTGCATCTTCTGCACATAAAATCATGCCATAAGACATCTCACCCATCATTTTTCGTGGAGCTAAGTTATACACAACAACGACTTTTTTGCCCACAATATCTTCAGGGCTGTACCATTGTTTGATTCCTGAGAAAATCACTCTTTCTTCGTCGCCAATTTTGACGATATTTCTGAGCAATTTTTTTGATTTTTTCACTTCGCTACTTTCAATGACTTCACCAACACGCAATTCCACTTTACAGAAATCGTCAATATCAATTTCTTTTGGATATTCAAAGGCTGGTGCTTCTTTTTTCGCTTCTTTTTTGTCTTCTTTTTTATCTTGATTGGCAACAGAAGTCGCTTGCGAAGCTTCGATTGCAGCTTCAAGTGCAGCCAATTCTTTTTTGATGTCGATTCTTGGGAAAATGACTTCTCCTTTTGTGACAGTAAAATCAGCAGGCAACAGCCCCCATTTTTTCGCATTGTCCCAAGCAAGCATATCGCCTTGCATGCCATATTGCTTCCAGATTTTTTCAGGAGTCGATGGCATAAATGGTTGCAACAATACAGAAATGATACGCACAGTTTCAGCCACATGGTAAAGAGCGTTTGCGAGTTCGCCTTTTTTACTATCGTCTTTGCATAAAATCCAAGGTTCTGTTTCGTCAATATATTTGTTTGTGCGACGCACCAAATTCCAGAGTGAAATCAATGCATCACTAAATAACATTTTGTCCATAGATTGTTCAACTTGTTCTGCACAAGCAAGTGCCATTTGTTCCAAATCAGAGTCGAAGTTTGTCGCACTTCTTTCAGTAGGCAATGTGCCACCGAAATATTTTTCGACCATACCAACGGTACGAGAAACGAGATTGCCCAAATCATTTGCCAAATCGGCATTGATTCTTTGAATGAGTGCTTCATTGTTGAAATTGCCATCTTGTCCGAAAGCGATTTCACGTAGTAGGAAATAACGAATGGCATCGACACCGTATTTTTCCACCAAAACGACAGGGTCTACAACATTTCCGACAGATTTTGACATTTTCCCACCATTGATGACAAGCCAACCATGACCGAAAACTTGTTTTGGCAAAGGAATGTCGAGTGCCATCAGCATTGCAGGCCAAATGATGGAGTGGAAACGAACGATTTCTTTGCCGACTACATGGATATCTGCGGGCCAATATTTTTTGAAATCGCTGTCATCGTCACCATTGTAACCCATTGCAGTAATGTAGTTCGAGAGGGCATCAATCCAAACGTAGACAACATGACCTTTGTCAAATTCCACAGGGATTCCCCATTCAAATAACGTGCGAGATACAGCGAGGTCTTCGAGTCCCGGTTTTAGGAAATTGCTGATCATCTCATTTTGGCGAGTGGGAGGTTGCAAAAATCCATCGGCTTCTTCCATTAATTTCAAGATTTTGTCTTGGTATTTTGACAATTTAAAGAAGTAACTTTCTTCTTTGACAGGCTCGACAGGTCGTCCACAATCTGGACACATGCCATCTGTTAGTTGATGTTCTGTGAAAAAAGATTCGCAAGGTGTACAGTACAAGCCTTCGTAAGAACTCTTGTAAATATCGCCTTGGTCGTACAATTTTTTGAAGATTTTTTGCACGGCTTTTACGTGATAATCGTCAGTTGTACGAATGAAACGATCGTAAGAAATGTTGAGCAAATCCCACAATTCCTTAATGCCATCCACGACAGGATCGATATATTGTTTCGGTTGCATTCCTTGGCTTTTTGCAACACGTTCTAGTTTTTGACCATGCTCATCAGTACCTGTCAAAAACATGACATCATAGCCACGCAATCTTTTGTAGCGTGCCATCGTGTCTGTTGCCACGGTGCAGTACGAATGACCGATATGCAACTTATCGCTTGGGTAGTAAATCGGTGTGGTGATATAAAATTTTTCTTTTTCCAAAATAAACACTCCTTTGAATTATAGTTGAAAACCTTACCAATTGGTTTTTTGAATACTCACAATAAAAAAGTCCTTTAGAAAGGACAATTTATATGAATTATGTATCTATTATACGCAAAAAAAGTGGAAAAGTCAATATATTTTTCCACAACACAAATTTTTGTAGTCGCTAGGCAGTTATGGCTCTAGCTCTAGTTTCAAAAACTACATCTCTGTAAGTTCACCTTTTTTCAACTTGATTACTTTCTCATAAAAATAAACGAGACCTCCCAGTAAAAAAAGCACATACCAAGGGTATAACTTTACAGATGTGAAATTTGCCAAATGACCAAATAAAAATGGTATGATTAAATTCCCGGTATACGCACTTGCCATTTCCAAACCGATGATTGCTTGGGCATCGGTTTTATTAAAAAATATCGGGGTAGAGTGAATGATAGCTGGATATACAGGAGACGAACCAAGTCCAATGATCAAAAATGGCAACGGCCCATACGACAAAAAGCAAATCCCAATCAGCATAATGACACAACCAGCACGCACCATTTGAATGTCACTATATTTCATGGTGAGAAATCCACCAATCCCTCGGCCAATCGTAATGCCTAAGTAAAATAATGCTGTCCAGCTTGTTGCTGTTTCGGGTGAGATTCCTTTGGCATATACAAAATAAGAACTTGCCCAAAGCCCAGAAGTTTGTTCCAATGCACAAAAAAAGAAAAAAGCAATCAATATTTGAGGCACTGCTTTCATTTTGATGAGTTCTTTTATTGGACGTTGTGTTTTATTTTCTTCATTTTCTTCGTTTTCTGCATCATTTTTTGTCCAGAGTGTACGACTACACACCACAATCAATACCAAAATAACTTGTATGAAAAACAAATATATATATCCTTGTTGCCAACTCTTGGTTTGCAAGAGTGCAAAACTCATAATGTATGGCCCAAGCGTTGCCCCAAGTCCCCACATACAATGCAACCAACTCATGTGGCGACTCTCGTAATGAACCGCAACGTAATTATTTAACGCAGCATCGACACAACCAGCACCAACTCCATAAGGAATTGCCCACAAGCAAAAGGCAAAAAACGACTCACAAAGAGAAAATCCCCACATCGCAACGGCAGTGGTGGCGATACTCACACTCGTTACGGTGCAAACGCCAAAACGATGAATCCACTTATATGAAAATAGACTCGAAAAAATGGTACCACCAGCAATGATGAGTGTCAAATATCCCATGTGTGCCAACGGAAATGAAAGCTCGGTTGAAATGATAGGCCACGTTGCCCCCAAAACTGCATCAGGCACACCCAAACCAATGAATGCCAAATATATAATTGCCAAAAGTAATAGTCCCATACCGCCTCCTAAAAAGACTGCCCTTTCGGACAGCCTTTTTATATTCACTAATTTTATGTTGACATTATGCCGTTTTTTGTTTTGCTCCAAGAAGGACTTTCACACCTTGGATTGCCAATTTCACTGCAAGCACGAGAAGTAGCACGATAAATACCATTTGTACATACATTGCACTCGTCGCTGCACCAGCTGACATTGCAACTGCATAATTTTTAAAAGTGATGAGCAATGCACAAAGTGTTGCACAAAGCATGAATACCATTGGGAAGATGAACATTGTATTGTTTTTGCCAATATTTCCCAACCATGCAGCTACAGCGAGTAGGGCAAGGGCAGCCAACAATTGGTTTGCTGCACCGAAGAGTGGCCAGATTGCAGCGTAACCACCGCTTGCCATAGAACCACCGAGAACGACAGTAACCAAAGTTGCCACGTATTGGTTTGTCAAAACTTTTTTGTAACCAGTCAAAGTAGCAGGATCGTCTCCTTCGTTGATGAAAAATTCTTGGAATACGTATCTTGCAAGTCTTGTTGAAGTATCCAAAGAAGTCAAACAGAACGCAGAAACAGACAAAATGATGACAGCGTACGCTGTGTCATATGCATTGGCAAATCCAATGTTTGCAATCATTGTTGCAATTCCAGTTGCGAAAGTTTGAGTAGGTGTACCCGCAGGCAAACCGTCTTGTGTAAATAACATACCAACAGTAATCAAAGCGATGACTGCCAATCCACATTCGATTAACATACCGCCGTAACCGATTGGTTTTGCATCTGCTTCGTTGTCTAATTGTTTGGAAGTTGTTCCTGAACCAACCAAGCTGTGGAACCCTGAAATCGCACCGCAGGCAACTGTGATGAATAACATAGGGAAGATTGGTGTGTCGTTGTTGATGCCGTTCATTCCAGTAAATGCGGGCAAATGAATTGTCGGATTAGAACCGATGACACCAATCAACGCTGCAAGCATCATGCCGTAAAGCAAGAAAGAATTCAAATAATCTCTTGGTTGTAGCAAAATCCATACAGGAGTTACAGAAGCTACAAATATGTAGAGCAAAACGATGAGCAACCATGTGTTAGAACTTAAGAAAATAGGGAAGTTCAAACCAATGACGATACAGAAGATAATGGCAGCAACACCAATGACAGTTGAAATGCCAAGAGGGGCATTTTTACGATGTACCAAGGCACCAAACATCATCGCTACGACGATAAATAAAACTGAAATTGTTGCGGTAGAGCCATTTGCAGTATTTAAACTGCCATCAGCATGGTAGCCTGCAAACGTACCGACAACGATACTTGCAAACGCACCAACTACGAGAAGTAGTGTCAAGTAAGAGAAAATGAGGAATAGACGTTTTGCTTCGACACCAACATTTTCTTCAATGATATGCCCGATAGATTTCCCTTTGTGGCGAATGGATGCAAATAAAGATGAAAAATCTTGTACCGCACCAAAGAAAATACCACCAATTAAAATCCAAAGTAGTACAGGTACCCAACCGAAAATCGCTGCTTGAATCGGTCCGTTGATTGGACCTGCCCCTGCAATTGAAGCAAAGTGATGCCCCAAAAGTACAGGTGCTTTTGCTGGCACGTAGTCGATGCCATCACGCTCTGTATGGGCTGGTGTCTCAATGCTTGAGTCAACACCCCATTGATTCGCAAGCCAACCACCGTAGACGATGTAACCGGCTACCAATACGACAACTGCAATTCCTAAAATAACCAATGCACTCATAAAAACCCTCCTTTAATGAGTTGGTAGAGAACCCTACAAATAGAGTCTCTTTCACAATAACTATGAAGTACAAGAACATTACTTGTACGCAACTGAAAAGATAAATTTCAGTTGGAATATATAATAAATAAGATGTTCTCTCCAAAATAATATAAGATAATTTCGTTTTCTTACAAATAATATGATGTAGAATCAATTTAGAAAGCCATCTTAGAACGGTCATTTTATGCTTTTGTTTCAAATGGTTTTTGCAAAGGCACTTTCAATTCCTTGCCTTTTTTATTCGTATACAATTTTTGGTTTTTGATATCCACACCGCACAATCTGAAATCGCACCAACCACGTAGAGAAAATAAAAATGTTTTATGAAACTTTGTTTTTTCAAGGTCTCGCACGAGTTCTTCGGGCAAATCTTCTCCGACAATCACCAGTGTCACATACGTGTACATATGTTCGCTGTGTGGTTTGACTTGTGAAAGTCCGTGGGCAAGTGTTTCTGCTTTCAAAGTTTCGTATTCTGTAAATGTCCATTGTTCTTTTTCTGCAAAATAGATGTATTCGTGGTTTTCCATCGCCCAAATTTTGGCTGCTTTCATGAGCATATACTTTTCGGAACGAGAATGGAAGGCTGCCTGTGCAGTATACGTATGTGTTTCTGTAGAAAAAGGAGTCGTAATATCGAAATAAGCCTCATAAGCGGGGAGTATTTCTTCTATATATGTTGTTGTTGTCAAATCTTCACCACCTAAACTGTTATTATGGGAAATACATAAGTGAAATGAATCAATTCTCTTATGTATCTATTTTAGTACATCTTAAACTAAAATATTCTTAAAATCAATAGTATTTTTCTAATTTATTGAAAATCGGCAAAATATAGTTTTTTTCGACAATGTAAATTTTGAAAAAGTGAATATCGCTAAAATATACAAAATTATTCTGTTTTAAGTTATTCATTATGCACATACTTTTTCTGAAACCACAATTTTTATTTCGTCTTTTCTCTACATATATATTATGTATGAGAGTTGTATGTATTAGTATCTACTAACCGAAGGGAATAAAAAAATAGATATCTCATAGGAAATATCTATTTTTTTGAATTTATACACTTTTATTCATGATTTATGTATAATAAGTTTAAGTTACTTGAATTTTACTGCTGTGCCATAGACAATGACTTCTGCTGCTCCTTGTACAACCGCTGAAGTTGCGTAACGTACATTGATGACGGCATCTGCTCCGAGTCCTTCTGCTTCAAGGACCATTCGTTTTGTCGCCAAAGCCCTTGCCTCATTCATCATCTCTGTGTAGGCTTTCAACTCTCCGCCGACTAGCGTTTTTAAACCTTGCGAGATGTCGTGTCCTGCGTGCTTGCTTTGGATGGTACTGCCTTTGACAAGGTCTAGTATCTCCAATTCTTTCCCTGTGATGTAATCAATATTTACTAAGATCATCTTCCTCACCGCTCCTTATTTCTTCTATTCTTTGACTAGTGACATGAATTACTACCCCGATGATTGCCAGTATGACAACAATCGCAAAAAAACTTGCTGGTGAAAAGGGTACAATTGACAATACAATCGCCGTCAAATACAGTATAATCAATGCTGCAATGACAACGGGGGCAACAATTTTTTTGTTCATAAAAACACCTCTAATTCTACAATTTCAAATCATTTTACCATCAGTAGAAATCGTAACGACTTCGTGCAACAATGCTTTTCCACATTTTGCAAGGGCATCGTTTGTAATTTTTTCAATGCCGCCACAACAGGGTACTTGCATTCGCAACGTTTTGACCGTACGAACTGTATTATTTTTCAATATTTCCGCCAATTTTTCGGTATAACTAGCCAAATCGAGTTTGGGGCAACCGATGACGACTGCATGATTGGACATCAATTCGCTGTGGAAATTGCGATAGGCAAACGCCGTACAATCGGCAGCGACGAGTAAATCGCAATCCGCAAAATAAGGAGCTTCTGTTGGCACAAGTTGCAATTGGATTGGCCATTGTTTTGCTGTTTTCGTTGGTTGTGTGCCTTGACAATTTGAAATAGTTGTCGTCACTTTCGTAGGAGTTTCTTCCTTATAAAAGGTGATTGCCCCAACGGGACAGACAGGCAAGCAGTTGCCAATGCCATCGCACGTATTGTTGCTCACAACAGTGGCTTTTCCGTTTCGCATTTCAATGGCACTTTGTTGGCACGTTTTGGCACAAATGCCACAGCCAATACATTTTTCTTGATCAATTACAATCTTATTGTTTTGCATTTACATAAACTCCTTTGTGTTGCTAAAATAACTTACGGCAAAATCATAATTTCAATGCCCGCTTCCTCCAAAATACTTTTGGAAAGGGGGTCTGGATATTCTCCACGATGTACAATTCGTACAATACCGGCATTGATAATCATTTTTGCACAAATCACACATGGTTGCAACGTGATGTAAATCGTCGCTCCCTCTGTGGTACTACCAAGTTTGGAAGCTTGTATGATGGCATTTTGCTCAGCGTGCAATGCCCTGCAAAGTTCGTGTCGCTCTCCCGATGGAATTTGCAGACGCTCACGCTCGCACCCGCCAAGCTCTGTGCAATGTTTTAGTCCTGATGGGGCACCATTGTACCCTGTTGTGATGATGCGATTGTCTTTGACGATGACTGCTCCGACTTGACGTCGCAAGCAAGTCGATCTCGTTTTGACAACTTCGCATATTTCCATAAAGTATTCGTCCCAACTGGCACGCATAAATATCTTCCTCTCTATTTTTCTTTCCATGATACCACTTTTTTATACAAGAATCAATGAAAAAATTCTATCTAAATTCCGTAAAAAACTATTGTAATATAGTGAAACATGTATAAGGAGTTGATCTGGAAGGAGTCGACATCATTTTTCTATCGCCAATTTCTTACTGTCAGTACATTGTCTGCATAAAAAAAAGAGGGTGGAAATCCACCCCCTAACAAAAATTATTCTTCTTCAGTGCAAGATGTTTTGCCACATTGGCCTGCACAACTACAACCACAACAGTGATTGCCTTTTTTCTTTTCTTTTACCATATAAGTCACAGAGAGACCTAAAATCAGTACAATAATACCGCCAACGATAAAATCCATAAAAATCACCTCTTATGCTGAATGGGAAGTACCTGATAAATCGTACTCTTTTGCTACATTTGAATTTGAGTTTTTAATCAAGTAAGCAATGAATCCAACGATTGCAAGAACGATTATGAGTCCAGTTACAAAGCCACCACCAAGTGTACCTTCGTTCATCAAAGTACCGATTTGGTATACGAAAAATGCAACTACATACCCAACACCAAATTGCAAACCGATGCCTCCCCATAACCATTTTGCATTACGCATTTCAGAGTTCATTGCTCCGATTGCTGCAAAACAAGGAGGAGTGAACAAGTTGAACATGAGATATGCCAATGCAGCAGCAGAAGATAGTCCCATAATACCAGCAACTTCAGTTGCACCAGCAACGAGTTCAAGTTCATCTGCATCGATGAAGTTTGTGATGCCATAAACGACTGCCAATGTACCAACTACATTTTCTTTTGCGATAAATCCAGTGATTGCAGCAGCAGCAAGTTGCCACACACCAAAGCCCAAAGGAATGAATAGTATTGCAAATGGAGAAGCGATTGTTGCCAAAATAGAAGTATACTCCATACCTTCTTCTACGATTTGTAGGCTCATGTCAAATGTTTGCATGATATGTACAGCTGCGTTACAAACTAAGATTACAGTACCGGCTTTGATAATAAAATCTTTTGCACGGTCAAGCATTGACAAACAAGCAAGCCAAAGTGATGGTGTTTTGTATTCAGGCAATTCAATGATAAAGAACGATTTTCTATTTTTGTGACCAGTAATCTTTTGGATCAAAAATGCACCTAAAATAATGATTGCGATGCCACTGAAATACATTAATGTTGACACCCAAGCGGCATCATCAAAGAATACACCAGCAAACAATGCGATAACAGGAATTTTTGCTCCACAAGGCATAAATGGTGTGAGCATTGCAGTTGTACGACGTTCTCTTTCGTTACGAATTGTACGAGACGCCATAACCGCAGGAATTGCACAACCAGTACCAATGACCATAGGAATAACAGATTTTCCAGTCAAACCTACTTTTTTGAGGATTGGATCCATAACCACAGCCACACGAGCCATATATCCACAATCTTCAAGTAGTGCAATCAAGAAATACATTACCATTACAAGTGGCAAGAAACCAAGAACGGCAGCGACACCACCGATGATACCATCAACCAAAAGTGCAACCATAAATGGAGACGCACCTTCTAATCCTTCGCCAACGACTTCGCCAAAACCTTCCAAAAGTCCCGCCAAAGCTTCACCCAAAACTGGTCCTACCCATGCTTGGGAAATGGAGAATACCAACCACATTACAGCGGCAAAAATTGGAATTCCCAATAATTTATGAGCCAAAAGTCCGTCCAATTTATCTTGTTGGTTAATTGCACTTGTTTCTGTTTTTCTTTTTTCACAAGTAGAAACGATGCTATTTACAAAATCAAAACGTTTGCGATCGCCTTCTGTTACTGATTCTTTGTCTGTCAAATCAACACCTGTTTGTGTATAAGGTGCAGATTGTGCTTTTCCAGAAACTGAATGTGCAGCGTCTACGAGAGCCTCCAAACCACTATTTGCAGTTGCAGTTGTGTTGACAACAGGGCACGTCAATCTTTCTGACAATAATGTGGTGTCAATTTGAATGTCTTTTTTCGCTGTCATATCTGATTTATTCAATGCCACAACGACAGGAATGCCAAGCTCTAGGAGTTGTGTTGTGAAAAACAAGCTACGGCTTAAGTTTGTCGCATCTACGATATTGATGATGACATCGATATTTTCGTTTTTCACATACGCACTTGTGACACTTTCTTCTGATGTAAATGGTGACATGGAATACGCACCAGGTAAGTCAATTACCGTGATATCGCCTTTTGTCGCCAAGTCTTTTTTGATAGGGCTTTCTTTTTTGTCAACGGTGACACCTGCCCAGTTGCCTGCGTGTTCTTTTTTGCCTGTGAGGGCATTGAACAGCGTCGTTTTTCCGCTGTTTGGATTGCCTGTTAATGCAATTTTCATTTGTATTTCCTCCTCTTTTTCCTTTAAAAAACGTTAGTATTTGCTAACTATGTACTAGAAAAAAACATAATCCTATTGTGCAAAAATATCGTGTATTTCTGTAGGATTACGGATTTCATTTCGGCATATTCGTTATGGTCATTAAGATTCCACAACAATTGCTTCTGCCAAGTTTTTATCAATATTATAGCGACCATCACGAATGGACACAACAAAACTACCACTGACTTGAGAAACAATGCCAACAGATTCACCTTTGTAACAACCGAGAGTCAAAAGAAAATTTTCGAGTTCTTCATCGTCGGTTTGAATCGCTTGGACTACGTACTGGGTTCCTGGAACACCTTCTGCTAATGTCATTTGATTACCTCCTAATTTGATTGATATGTACTTTTAAGTTAGCACAAACTACCCTTTAATGTATCGTTATGATTTTATCACTATACAATAAAAATGTCAAGTGAATTTCTTGAAATTTTTGAAAATATTTAATTTTGTACAATCTAATGATGATTGAATAGTGATTATAGCAGATGAGGTTGTAAAAATTCTTGTAATTGTGAGGTTTTTGGTGTTTCTAGTTCTGAAATATTGCCTTGTTCAATGATTTTACCTTTGTCGACAAATATAAAATAATCAGCAAACCGCTTCAAAAATCTCATTTCATGTGTCACAAAAATAAAATCGATGCCCGTATCTTTTAATTTTTCGATGGATTGAAATACCTCAAAAGTCAATTGTGGGTCGAGTGCGGCAGTGGGTTCATCTAAAAATATGATTTCAGGGTCAGTCGCCAAAGCCCTTGCAATGGAGGCTCTTTGTGCTTGCCCACCTGAAATTTGTGCAGGCAATTTGTCTTTTTGTTCTAACATGAATAGCTCTGAAAGAATTGCATGCGTTTTTTCTTTTGCGGTCTGCTTGTCTATTTTTTTGATTTTTTCAAGTAATAGTGTGATGTTTTTTTCGATGGTCAGATGTGGAAATAAGTTGTGTTGTTGGAATACGACACCGATTTTTTCTTGATATTCTTTTTTTTGCGTGATGGGTGACATGTCATTGATGAAAATTTCGCCAGAATCAGGTGTTTCAATTCCTGCAAGTTGTCTCAGTAAAGTCGATTTTCCACAGCCAGAACCACCGATAATGCCCACAGCCGACACACCGTCAAGTGAGAAATTAAGGTTTGTAAATATTTCTGAAGTGTCATATGACTTGCATAAATTTTTAACTACTAATTTCATGAATTCACCTGCTTTCCAATCATTTTTGCCAATAGTGAGAGGGGAATTGTCACAATAAGATAGAGCAACCACATCACATAATAACCCTCGATGACAGCGTAATTGCGGTTGGAAATGACCGTCGTCACATATGTAATTTCAGAAATTGCCACGATATTTAAGAGTGCCGAACTTTTGATAACAGAAGAAAGATTGTTCACCAAGGACGGAATGAAGGGCTTCACCATTTGTGGCAAAATCACATAGATATATTTCTGATACCATTTGAAATGGTACAAATCCATGACGATGTACTGCTCTGTTGTGACGACTGCGGCAGTCGTAGCATACGCATTTGCGATATAGGGGCTGTTGTACAAAATCATGGCAATGATGCCCAACACGAGTTTATTATTGTAGCTGAAAAATTGTCCCAGTGGATAAACTACGAGAAAAATCATAACGAGAAGTGGTGTACCCATGATGAGTTCACTAAAAACACTGGCAATGGCTCGCAGTACTGTAATCGATGAGCGGAGCATGACAAACAGCAAAAAGCCGAGCAACAATGCCCCGATTAGCGTAAGGAGGCTGATCCAAATGGTCATGTAATAACTATTGAGTAGCAAATCCTTACTGGCAAAAATCAAATCATACCGTGGGTTGTTCGTAGTAAAAAGAAGGGCATAAGCAATGGCCACTACAAAAGTCAAAATGACAGCGGTGTATTGTAATTTGTCGTACATTTTTTTCTGATTCATATTGATTACACCCTTTCTTTGTACTAAAAAATAATGAGTTTCTTCCTTATAATAGTATTGCTCCCCAATTAAATATTCCCTAAAACAAGGTGGCGAAAATGCAAGCGGGCGACCACAGGTCGCCCCTACATATTGATATTTCGGGCTATTAGAGAATTAAATCAGCGTTCCTTAATTTGGTGATACGATATAGCTAAGTCCCAATTCATCATTTTGCAAAAATTCTCCAACGATTGGATCCCATTTTTCTGCAAGTTGGTCATAGACACTGCCATCTTCATACATATAGTCAATGAAATCATTTGCTTTGTCTAGCAAATCAGTATTGCCTTTTGCGACTGCAAAATTAGAAGCGTCTTGTGGTACGATTCCTGTATACACAATTGTATTTTCAGGATCGGCTGCTTGGAATCCGTAAACTTCATCTGATGCCACTAAAATATCGGACATACCGTTAGAAACTTCGATGAGACCTGTCCCAATTTCAGTGACCTCTGTTACCATGATACCATAATTTTGAGGATAATACACCCCTTTTGTGCCAGAAAGTCCAATAAAATTTGCATCTAGTGCAAAAAATTCTTCTTCAGGCATGTCATTTGTAATGCCGTTGGCTTCTGCAAAGTCTTTATTGACGAGTGCCAATGTATGTCCGTAGCGGTATGGTGCGGAGAAATCAACTTTTTCGGCTCTTTCATCGGTACGTGCCATATCAGCGATTAAGACATCGACATCACCTGTTTCTAGTGCTGGAATCAAAAGAGAAAAATCAGTGTTGACAATTTCAATGTCCATGCCGAGATACTCCCCAAAAGCATAGGAAACATCAGGTTCAAAGCCAGATGGATTGCCGTCATCGTCCATGAAAGAATACGGCGGAAATTTCAAATCCATTCCGACACGTAGCACTTCTCCTGATCCTGCTGTGGGTTCTTCTGCTACAACTTCTGTTGGTTCTTCTGCTGTAGTTGTGGCATCGCTGCTTGTGCTTTGTCCGCAACCGCTCAGCCCAAAGAGTAGCATTCCGCCTAAAGTCAATGTTGTTACTATTTTGTTTGCTTTCATTTTTATTTCCTCCCGTTTTATGTTCTTATAAAATTTGACTTGACATCTTCATGTCACTACCCTATAATACTACCCAAAGGAGCATTTGTAAAGTAGGCACTTCAAAGTGCTATAGTTACCATTTGGAAACCATGAAAAAAAGGAGAACATTTATGTTAGAACAATTACCAGCATGCCCAGTAGAAACGACGATCACTTTAATTAGTGACAAATGGAAAATCTTGATTTTGCGAGACCTAAACAGCGGAACGAAACGTTTTGGCGAATTGAAAAAATCAATCAGTGGCATTTCTCCAAAAGTCTTGACAAGCAATTTGCGAGCGATGGAAGAAAGCGGTCTCGTGTTTCGGAAAGTCTATGCAGAAGTACCGCCGAAAGTGGAATATTCCCTTACGGAGTTGGGCGATAGCCTTGAACCTGTGTTAAATGCCATGGCGACATGGGGGACGGCATACAAAACGAAAGTGGCAAATATGGAAATAGAAAGTATTTCTTAGTATTTCTTAAGGAATACGACATTGCATTTGCAAAACAAGTCTGATATAATACACATTATAAATAAATTAATGTGTTTCTAATGAAAGGTTAGCTGACACTAACAAAAGGAGGTGTGAAGTTGGACGAATTGAAAACAATTAAATTCATGATTTCGCTGTACTGCAAAAAGAATCATCGTTTTGAAATGTCGCATTGCATCGATAAGGAGTCTATGTGTGGCGATTGTATGGGGCTGTTCAATTATGCAAGTCAGCGAATCGAACGTTGTCCGCACAAAGAGACGAAAACATTTTGTTCTGTCTGCAAAACGCATTGTTACGCTCCGCCGATGCGAGAAAAAATGAGAGAAATCATGAAATTTTCGGGGCCACGCATGATGTTGTATCGCCCGAATTTGGCGATATCGCACATTGTATGCACAGTGAAAAGTAAGTTGGCAAAGTAAATTCAAAAAAGTAAATTCGGAAAGGGGACAATATGAAAAAAGCATTTTTCATTGTTTTGGGTTTCATCGGTTTGGGGCTTGGGGCGTTGGGGGCGGCATTGCCACTTCTACCAGCGTTTCCATTTTTACTGTTAGCGGCATATAGTTTTGGTAGGAGCAGTGAAAAATTAGATACATGGTTCAAATCGACAAATCTATACAAAAATAACTTAGAAACGTTCGTCAAAGGGGAGGGCATGACCAATGCCACCAAAAAAAGAATTATGATTATGATTACAATACTCATGGCGATTGGATTTTTTGCAATGGGCAATGTGCCTGTTGGGCGGATCGTTTTGGGCTTTGTATGGGTGTTTCATATCGTATATTTTATTTTCTTCATAAAAACGATAGAAGAAAAGGCGTAAATCGAACGTCTTGTTAATTTTTCGTAATAAATTAGGGGTTGACATTTTCTTCTCATTGAATTATAATTGAGATAGCAAAATACATATAATAAATAATTTTGCGAATAAAAAGTTAGGCGATTGTAACATTTTGTCAGTGCAATTCTTTGAATGGAATTGTGCTAAATTTATACTAAAACGTTAGTCTAGGCTAACAAAAAGTATATGTTTATCAAAAAGTACAAAGTTGTCTAATGAAAGGAAATGGTCGTTTCATTCAGTAAAACACTCACACAGGGGGAATTATTGTGTGAATTGTAGATGCTTTTGCCAAACGATGATTTCTATAAGGAAAGTTGGAGGAACCACAGATTTAATTCTAGCCATTATCTTTCCGGCTAATTTTCCCGACGCAATCCCCAAAAAGCCTCGACGATATTTCCGATATCGCCTGCGTTTTTTGTGAAGTGTGTCGAAAAAATTATCTCGAAAATCTAACGACTATAATGAATCAGTGATTCCTGAGGGATTTTATTTAAGGAGTGATGAAAAAAAGAAATGTAAAATTTGTAAGAGCTTTCCTTGGGAACGAGCCTACACCGAAAGGGGGTAGGTAATAATTTTAGCGAAAAGTTAGTTTGTGCTAACTTGTTAGCTTGTACTAACCTTTGGGCGATTGGTTGATTTCAAATCGGCTGACATGTAAGGAGAAAGAGGGGACTGATTATGACAAGAAAAAGACGACAAATCAAGCAATTTCACAAAAAAATGATGTCACTGGTTTTGCTATCTTCGTTGACACTATCAAATTTTTCGGGAGTCATTTATGCGGAGGATTTACTAGAAGATCCAGAATTGGATATCACGCAAGAAGAATTGTATGAAGAATTGCAAGAAGAACTGTTCGAGGAAACAGAAAATGAATTTCTCGGAGAGGAAAGAGAAGAATCTGAAGAAGGTTTGGCTGGAGAAGAGGAAGCAGGCTCGGAAGAAGAGTCAGAAGAAGTAGAAGATGATGCTGATTCAGATGATGTAAAGGAAAAGAGTGATTCCAAACCGTCACATCATGTGGAAAGTAGCGGAGCGGTAGATGGCAAAGGCAAAAAAATGCGTGACATCACATTGATTGATGATGGCATTAGTCTCATGTCCTCGTTTGTTATGTTGACATCGGAATCAGGCGGTTTTTCCGATTGGGAAGCTGGTCGATACGCTGTACCTGTTAGTGTCTTAAATATTTCTAACACTGCAATTGCTGAACTTGCAGATAGTGCAATCGGTGATGGTGTGGATGATGAATACGACTACGGCGATCGCAGTGCGGTACTCGTCATTGACGACAGCGGCAATGCGACTTTGACCTTGACTTTGGAAACATTTGAAAGAAATGGCTACGGCAGTACGCTTTCGGAAAATTTGACGACGAGAGATTCTTATATTTCAGATGTCAAATATTACACTACATCTGATGGCGGTGAAACGTATGTGTCTGCAAGTGCGACGGAATCGAAAACGGATGGCGGAATCGTCACAGAAATTCAAATTCCAATCACAGATAAGACAGTCGACGGCATGTATATCAACTACGAGCAAAAGAGCGTAGAGGGTGGCTATGTGTTGGCGGCAGTCAATGCGTATTTGGAAATTGATTATGCGGTGCAAAAAGTGTTGCCTGCACCTGTGTATTATTTTGGGCAGAACAACATTCCTTTTGAAGAAGGTTCGCACAACATTCCTGTTACAATCAAAAGTACGACAGGTGGCGATTTCAATGCGAATAACACGCTGTCGGATATGACAGCAAACGATGATTTTACGAATGCGATTTTTACTGTGGATAGTAATGGAAATGCTTCTCTTACAATGAAGTTTACGTATTCTAAAGGAAGTAGCTGGGGTAAAACGACTTACTTAGGTACAGAAAATATATGGTATTATGCATCTGACGAATTATCAACAAATACTTCTACAGCTGATTTGACTCTATCCACTCTAGCTACAGATAGAACAAGTGATACAAGCACTGGAAAGACGTTCATAAATGAAGTGACGATTCCAATTGAAACGAATTATACGGTAAGTGGTGGAGATGGTATCTTCATTTATTGCATATATTTCAATAGTGGTTCCAGTAGTTCAAGAGGGAATGCATTTTTGCAAATCGACTACGACCACTGTGCACCAGAACCAGAATACAGCGACGACGATTATGCAAAACGTTATACCGTTGGTTCAGAACGTACGATGTTTGGTATGGGTACGTATGACATCAAAGCGTATTTCAAAAAAGCAGGCGAAGAAGATGAAGATTCTATGGCTTCTGCTGCACTCAAAGAAGATGCACAACTCCTTGTGGATGTGGACGGAAATGTCACTGTACTTTTGGAATTCCAACAAGCGACCATCATGGGATTCGCTGGAAACGGAAACAACTTCAAGTACTTTACAACTTATCCAGATGGAGATGAAATCGCTGCAACTGTATTGACGACTTCAGGTGGCTATCCTAGAAAAATTTTGGTTGGACATGACGATGTACACGTCGATGGTGTGTATGTCAGCATGGAGATCAAAACTTCACTCATGGATATGGATCAAACGGGGTATATGCTCCTTGATTTATCTGGTGTCGGCGAACCATACAACCCTACAACTGTCACATTGCGTGATGGCGAAGATTATTGGGATTCATCAGGCGATTTTGTAGCTCCAACGATTGCAATTGACGGCTATTTCCATGGCTCGACAGTTGAAATTGAACAAGGTGCAAAACTCGAAGCCTTTACTGTGCCAACGGCAACGGTAACTGATAATGTGGATACAGGCTTGACTGCAACAGAATACTACTACACAGTCAATGAATATGACGATGCTGCTGATGCTCTTGCTGCTCTTGCTGCTGTCAAAGCGTATTTGGCGGAAGCAGTAGGCAATCAAGTAAGAATCTACTACAGAGCAACAGATGCTGCTGGCAATCAAGGGTATACGTACATTACGTTGGTCTCTATTGAAGAAGATTTGAATGAGTACGAAGACGTGACACAAAATGGCACGTATGGCGTCTCTGTAGAATTGTTGAAAGAGTATGAAGATAATGCGTCTATGGGTGATCCAGCTTTTGACGGTCACAGAACTGCAAAAGTGACGACTGAAAATGGTGTGTACACTGTGGAAATTGGTGTTGGCACAATTACAATGATGGGCTTGACATCGGGTATTGAAAATATCACGAGCGAAGACGGCAAAATGACCGATATCGCCGAAGAAACAACGACTTTACCTGATGGCACAGTCTATACTTCTAAATTCACTTTCAAAACAACTTCATTAGAATCTACATATTTAATGGGCTTTGGCATTGCGGGCATGGATATGGCTCAAAAGGCAAGACTTGCCTTAGACTGGGACAAAGCAACTGTGTATGATGAAAATGGAAATGGTGGAGAAGAAGGCGAAGGAGAAGGCGAAGGCGAAGGACAAGAACCTGAAGAACCTGAAGAACCTGAACTTGACACAGATGAAACTGCTCCTGTCCTCTCAATCACTGGCTACAGTGATGGCGATGCAATCACAGTTTCTATGGCAGCAATTGATGTATTGACTTTGCCTGTTGTGACTGCAACGGATGAAGTGGACGGAGATGTTTCTGTAACGACAGTCATTTCCAATGACATTATTGAATTTCTTGATTTTGACTTCGCAAAAGTATTTCTAAAAGCGACAGCTGGCAATTCGGTAAAAGTGACTTACACTGCAACGGATGCGGCAGGGAATGAAGCGAATGCAACAATTGCTTTTACTTCCAAAGAAAATCCATCGAATGATGGTTTGCTCAAAGACAATACATCTTATGGTGTACCAGTGCGACTTTTGAAAGAGTATGAAGACAATGCCTCTATGGGCGATTCTGCTTTTGATGGTTTTAGAACTGCAAAAGTCACAAATCGTGGCGGTGTGTATACTGTGGAAGTCAATGTCGGTACAGTCACTTTTGGCGGTACGTTGACTTCAGGTCTTATCAATGTAAAGAGTGAAGATGGAACGATTTTCAATATCAAAGAGGAGTATTCGACTCTTTCTGATGGCATCGTCTATACTTCTAAATTTACATTCACAACGACTGAATTGTTAGATACGTATGCAATTACTTTTGACATTGCAGAAATGGATATGACACACGCTGCAAGACTCGAACTCGATTGGGAAAAAGCAGAAGAAATTGGCGGAGCAGAAGCGTTGTACTTCACTTTTGGTACAGCGAAAACAATGCTTTACAATGGTACACATGGTATGACAGTTAAGGTTTCAAATCCAGCGGACAACACAAAAACTTCTTTGCTTACAAGTGCAATTTCTACTGCTAGTACAATGACGGTAGATGGCAACGGTGGCGGAAAAGTGACGTTACGTTTTGCTGATGTGACACTTGATGGCACAAGCCATACACCACAAGATTTTATGTACTACACAAGCAGTGACTTGAGTCCTGCAAGTTTAGTGGAAGCGGATTTTGTCAGTGCAACAGAAGCTGAATTTGTCATTTCTGATCCTACAATTGATGGTATTTACATTTCTACAGCTTTAGGTGACAGTTTTGTGACAGCAAGTGCGTATGTTGAATTGGAATACGTAAGATGTATGACAGGTGTTGCATACGATGCAGAAAAAGTGACTGAAAGAGTGGAAATTGTACCTCCAACTGGAGATGATGACACGAATACAGACACAGATGCTGATACTAATACTGATGCTGATACTGATACTGATACTGAAGATAACAACAATAATAATAATAACAATAATACTAATAGCGATTTTGCTGATATCAATGTCAATGGTACGTATGATGTGCCTGTATATCTTTACAAAGAAACAGGTAGTGAATTGTCTATGGGCGATGCAGCA
>JAWXUZ010000106.1:0-8236 GCA_044425835.1 Bacillota bacterium
ACCTTGGTTTGCAAGGTATTCACCCAAAGTATTGTCAATGGATTCTGGCTTGAACACAATCGAAACATTTTCTAAAGTTGCATCGTAATTCGTAAAACATACGAATTTCAAATCTTTCAAAGGTGCTTCTTTTTTGAAGCCATCGAAAGCAGGGTCTACAATCGCTCTTGAAATTTCTCTCGCACGGTCAGGGCGGAAGTTGAAAAACAACACGCTATCGTGGTCAGAAATTTTACCTTTCGATTTCCCATCTTCGTTGATTATCGTAGTAGGGGGCATAAACTCATCTGTTTTGTCGTTTGCATATGCTGCTTCAATTGCCGAAAGGGCATCTGTTGCTGTTTCGCCTTTGCCAAATACCATAGTGTTGTATGCTTCTTCGACACGTTCCCAACGTTTGTCTCGGTCCATTGCATAAAAACGACCGATGACACTTGCAACTTGTCCCACACCGATTTCACGCATTTTTTCTTCGAGTTGTTTCATGAAATTCACCCCAGAAGTTGGAGGAGTATCTCTACCATCTAAGAATGCGTGGATATATACTTTTTCAAGTCCTGCTTTTTGTGCCATACGCACCGTCGCATAGACGTGTTCCATATGGCTATGCACACCGCCATCAGAGAGAAGTCCCATCAAATGGAGTGCAGAATTATTTTTTTTGCAATGCTCTACAGCCTCTATAAATTCAGGCAATGTATAAAAATCACCATCTTCAATCGATTTCGTAATACGAGTTAAGGATTGGTATACGATTCTACCAGCTCCCATATTGAGATGTCCAACTTCAGAGTTGCCCATTTGTCCATCAGGCAAGCCGACATCACGACCACTTGCGTAGCCTTTTTGCCAAGGATATTTTTTGAACATACCATCAAGAACAGGTGTATTTGCTTGTGCAATTGCATTGCCTTCTGTTTTTTCGTTGATGCCATACCCGTCAAGAATCATCAGCACCGTTGTTTTTTTATCCACTTTTTCACCTCATCTTCATTTTATTCTTACTGCTAAATTCACATATTTTGGTACAATTAAATATTGTCATTTTTAAAGAAAAAAGAAAAACCCTTGGGACTCTGTCCCAAACCCTGCAACCAAACATCTTTGTAAAAGTTTGACCAAAACTTTATTTTTGTTCGCCTTAGTATTTGTAAAGCGTTATAATTTTTGACAACATTAAATTAGGAGAGCAATAAAACCTGCTTATTTATTGTAGTGAACGATAGATTTGAAGTCTTCTTTGAGACTCGCACCACCAACCAAACCACCATCGATATCAGCCATACCAAAAAGTTCAGCTGCATTCGCAGGGCCTACGCTACCACCGTATTGGATTGGCATTTTTTCAGAAGTTGCTTCACCATAAAGACCTTTTAACACTTCACGGATTCCGTGACAAACTTCTTGTGCTTGCTCAGAAGTAGCTGTTTTTCCAGTACCGATTGCCCAGATTGGTTCATATGCAATGACTAATTTTTCAGCATCTGCTGCAGAAACATCAACCAACGCATTTTTGATTTGACCGCTAATCCATTCCATAGTGATGCCAGATTCTCTTTGTTCAAGAGTTTCACCACAACAAACGATAGGAGTGATTCCAGAAGCCAACGCTTTTTTTGTTTTTTTGTTTACAGTTTCATCTGTTTCGCTGAAGTACTCACGACGTTCGGAGTGGCCAAGAACTACATATTCCACGCCCATTTCTTTGAGCATAGGAGCAGAAATTTCACCAGTGTATGCACCGCTATCTTCAAAGTGCATATTTTGAGCAGCAACGTGAATGCTTGAACCTTTCAACGCTTCCATTACAGGAAATAAATCTACATAAGGCACACAAAAAATTACAGTCACTTCATCAGAAGACATTTTATCTTTCATTTCGTTACAAAATGCAACCGCTTCTTTTGGTGTTTTGTTCATTTTCCAGTTTCCAGCAACAATTTTTTTTCTCATTTTCGTTCTCCTTTTTCTGTTAATATATAGTTAAGTGAAGTACTTCCCAAAGAGGGGAGTTCAACTTGCAAACGAATTATAAAATTTTTCCTTCAATACCATCTCCTGTTTGTTGTTCAAGGAAATGACCTCTGTCCCAATAGCTTCTTTGGAACAAGATTTTGTCATCTACAACGTGATAAAAGCCGCAACCACGCAAACCTTTTGGATCGCTCCATTCAAGGATTGCCCATTCGCCATCTTCAAAAATACTTTCCACAATGCAAACCATGTCAAAAACAGAAAATTGCAATTGGAACATTTTTAAGAGTTCCACTTTACCTTCAATCAATAAATCATTTCCAACTTGGTAGTTGCGTGCCTCATCATGATAAAGTTCGATCAATGTTTCTGCATCGCCATCATTAAATAGCACAACCCATTTGTTTACTATGTCTCTTGGTGTCATATACGGTCTCTCCTTCCATCAACGCTATATCCTTCGCATAGCACATTCGATGATTCATTTACAACAAAACAGTAACAATATATGAAAATATTATGCATTATCTACAGCAACAACCCCTGGCAATTCTTTTCCTTCTAAAAATTCCAAAGAAGCACCACCACCAGTTGAGATGTGCGTCATTTTGTCGCCGAATCCCATTTGGTTTACAGCTGCAGCTGAATCGCCACCACCGATGATTGTTGTTGCAGAAATTCCGGCCATTGCTTCAGCAACTGCTTTTGTACCATGTGCGTAGTTTTCCATTTCAAATACACCCATAGGACCATTCCAGATCACTGCTTTTGCATCTTTGATGGCATCGCAGAACACTTTTCTAGTTTCTGGTCCAATATCAAGACCCATCCAACCATCAGGAATTTCTTTTGTAGAAACCACTTTATATTCTGTATCATTTTTGAATTCTTTTGCTACAGTTGTATCTACTGGCAATAAGAAATTTACACCTTTTTCTTTTGCTCTTGCAATCATTTCTTTCGCATATTCCACTTTATCTGCTTCAAGCAAAGAAGTACCAACACTTCCACCTTGTGCCACAGCGAAAGTATATGCCATACCACCACCGATAATCAAAGTGTCTACTTTTTCAAGCAAGTTGTTGATGACATTGATTTTGTCAGAAACTTTAGAACCACCAAGAATTGCCACGAATGGTCTTTCTGGATTGTTGACAGCGTTGCCTAAGAATTTGATTTCTTTTTCCATCAAGTAACCAACAGCAGATTCAGAAACGAATTTCACAACACCAACAGTAGAGCAGTGGGCTCTATGGCTTGTGCCAAACGCATCGTTTACGAAAACATCTGCCAAAGAACCTAAGTCTTTGCTGAATGCTTCTTCATTTTTTGTTTCTTCTTTGCGGTAACGAGTGTTTTCTAAGAGAACCACATCGCCATCTTTCATTGCGTCAACTGCTTTTTTTGCATTGTCGCCAACGACATTTGTATCTCTTGCAAATACAACTTCTTGACCAAGATGTCCAGAAAGACTTTTTGCTACAGGAGCAAGAGAAAGTGCGTCAACCACTTCGCCTTTAGGTTTGCCCATGTGAGAACAAAGAATTACTTTCCCGCCTTCAGCAATCAATTTTTTGATTGTAGGAAGTGCAGCGGTGATTCTGTTTTCATCAGTGATTTTTCCATCAATCAAAGGTACATTGAAATCACAACGCACTAAGACTTTTTTCCCTTTTACATTCAATTGGTCTACATTTTTTTTCTTTAACATTTCGTATTCTCCTTTTTCTGTTCAATATCATTATTATGAAACATACACTGCGTATGAGTGCTTGTATAATCAACAACTTTTCTACATTTTAAATCAGTTTCTACCTAATAAATAGGGGAGTGCTTCATTTCATTTCTATTATTTTTTGTGCCAACACTTCATCTATGATGAACACTCCGTGCGGAATGCTTTGGCTGACTGCAAGCAAGCTTTTCGCTTTTTTCTCGCCACCTGCCATCACGAGGACGTAAGGCACTTCCTTGATTTTTTGAAACTCTATCGACACCGACTGTGTCTTATAGACAACGCTACCATTGGCATCGAAATAATATCCACAAGTTTCCGCCACCACATTTTTATCAAATAAAAATTTCTGTGTTTCTTCATCCAAAAGACGTTTTTTTGCCATTTCTAGCCCGTCGCCTATGGCAAGCAGTAGTATATCTACGTGTGCAATTTCTGCCAAAGTGTCTTTGACCTCTGGTTGCTTTTGCAATTCTTCTAGTGCAGTTTCGCTCAAATTATCAGGCAAGTGCAATGCACAATACTCACCATGAAGACGAGTTGCCATTGACATAACAAGCGTATCTGCTTGCAATTCCATATGGCGACCGATACTCCCACGGGCAGGCACGACCATGCCAACCATTTTTTTATCCATCTGCGGAAGGGCAGTAACGAAATTTTCAATCGTCGTGCCACCAGTCATTGCCACACAGCTATTTTTTGTTACGATTTCCATAAAATATCTCGTTGCCACACGAGCAAAATCGACTCGTCCACAAGTGCCATTTGCAAAATCACCACGAGAAATGATGACTTTTTTCACACCGAGAAGTTCTGCAACTTGTTTTTCTTTTGCAGTCCATTCCGTTGTGATGGAAATGGCATCTTTGAGATTTTCAAGTAAAACTATGCCTTCATTTGTAATCATCATTCCAAGGTTTGAAACTTCGATTAAATTTTGAATTTGCAAGCGTTCCACTTCATTGCGAATGGTTCGTTCTGTCAAAGCAAGTTCTTCGACCAAAGTCCTACGACCGCAAGGTGCAAGGTAAGAAATCGCTTCTAAAATACGATATCTTCTAGTAATTTCATCAAGACAATCAGGAGCAAGCTGTCTTACGTAATGTAAATTTGTTTCCATACATAGTTCTCCTTAACTTCGTGCTTGACTTGGCTTGGCTTGGCTTGGTCAAAATTTATTTTACGTTTCTTTTTCTGTCCCACCGAAGAAAAAAGAGGGGAAAGACTGACATCTTTCCAAACACCCTTTTATAGATTTATAAACAAGCGAAAAATTAAATTTCTTCAACAACTACGCTGTCATCGATATCATCGTCAGAACAAGCATGCATGTCATCAAATTCTTCATCTAATTCATCCCAATCGTAATCCCATTCGTCATCAAACTGGTCAAGTTTGTTTTTTAAAAGAAAAACCACACCCAAAGTCACAAGGGCAAGAGTTGCTGCAATAATTGTTCCCATCACGAAAAGTGTTTTATTGTTATCTCTTTTGTCGATCACTACAACTTTGTTTTTCAAATCCTCAAATGATGGTGCAATTTCAAAATACTTTCTCATACGTAAAACCTCCTATTATTGTTGTTGTTTTTCATCAGAAACATCTGCGTCTTCAGCAAACTTCACTTTTAAAATTTCTTTGCTCCTACGCATATCACCGTATTCGTAATACGCTTTTTTCAACATTTGACGTTCATCATTGAATTTCAATAAATGATACGCTTCGTGGAATTTATAAAATCCTGCATCGGCAAAAAATTCCTCACTTTGCGGTTTGCAGTAAAAAGAATTGACATTCATCAAATACCAATGTACCGTTTTATTGATCAATTCGCCTCCGCTTTTGAAGTGATACTGCGTTTTTCCAACGTATTTCAATATTTCAGGTGATGCACCTGCTTCTTCATTCACTTCCCGCAAAGCCGTTTGTCGATAAGATTCTCCTGCTTCCACAGTTCCTTTTGGCAAAACCCAACCCATATAACGACCATTTTGATTTTTATAGAGAAGAAGAATTTTCCATTTATAAATGACGATCCCGCCACAACTCACTGCTTCTGCCACAACATTCCCCCCTACTTACACACTATATTTCATTACCAAATATAGTATACACCTTTATAATAAAAATTTCAAGTAAAATTTGTACAGATTTATGTTGTAAAAAACGATATGAAATCAGATATTTTTTATAAAACACTTCTTAAAAACAATATTTGTTTTCCAATATTATACTATTTTAGTGTATAATCACAAATAAAATTTCCTGTCTAACCATATAAAAATATTTTTTTAGTAATTGTAACCAATAAATACCGTAAAATATAAAACTTATTTTCAAGAAAGAATCTTCGCTCCTGTTCTAAAAGGTGAAATTTCCAGTAATTTTCGTATGAAATCTAGTGAAAATAGCCATAATAGGATTTCCAAAATAACAAAAGGAATCCAATAAACAGGACTTTCTTTCAATAAAAAATAATTGTAGAAGGCATGTACGACATAAGGAACGAAAAAAGCAAAGGATAAATACGATTTTTTTTGATGAAACTTTGCCAACGCAAAAAAATAACCCATCTGGACACCGAACAAACCATGTGATGGCACAGAAAAAACTGCCCTTGAAAATCCTGTCGTAAGTCCGCCAATCGTCGGGTGCAACACGTAAACTAAATTTTCAACCCATGCAAATCCAAGAGAAATAAAAACAGCGTAGACGATTCCATCAAATGGTTCGTTGAAATTTTTATTCCGCCATATAAAATAGTATAAAAAAATAAATTTCACACTTTCTTCGACGAAAGCAGAACTGACAAACGCAGTGTACAACGGTGTTTCTGTATGTGGAAAACTACGTTCGAGTGCTTCTCCAAAACCGTATATCAAAAAAGTTGCACTAATGCCAAGAAAAAAAGCGACAAATGCCATTAAATATGGCTCTTTTTCGTATTTGTCACGAATATACATATAAAATAGCCCAACAACTGCGGGTAGCGTAGCCAATTCAATCATGTGTTTTCCTCTCTTTTTCCTTTTTTAGAATCAAGTATAGTATCCTCTTTTTTTAAAATTTTATGTGTATGCAAGGCTTGTTGCGATATCTTAAACAAAATCCGTAATTCCTTTGCTTGCATAGTGTATTTTTTTGTGATATACTATTAAAAATTGGATATGACAGAAAGGGGCTTACTATGAAAAATCGAGTTAAAATTAAGGTGGATGGAAAAACTTTCACACTTGTAGGAGAAGAATCAGAACAACACATGGCAACCGTTGCCGCTTATATAGATGAAAAAATGACGGAAATCCGAGGCAAATCGGCAGCAGTCGGTCTGGATTCAAGTCTTGCGTATATACTGACGGCAGTGACCGTAACAGATGAATACTTCAAAGAGCGTGAAAAAAACAGGCTGTTTCAAAATCAACAAATGAATCTCTTGGACAAACAAGAAAAATTAGATGAACCAAAAGAAGAAGTGGAAGCAGAAATTTTGCAGTCTGATTCTGAGTTAGAAAAACTGCGTTCTGAAATTGCATTATTAAAGGAAGAAAGAGATAAAATAATTGAAGAAAAAGACCAAGCTCTTTCTGAAGTAGAAGCATACAAATTACAAGTGCAAACCACAGAAAAAAAATACAAAGCCCTCGGACAGAAAAATCTCGTGTTCAAACAAAAACATAAAATACTCGTGCAACAAAATATTATTTTCGAGCAAGAAAATCAAGAAATGACTGAAAAAACAGAGGCTCTCGAGCAACTTTTACAAGAAACACGTATGAAACTAAAACGAGCGACTGCAACACAAAAACCGTCCACAATCACCACGAAGAAAAAAAAACCGATAATCAAGGAAATTATTTTCGATGAGTTTGAAGAAGACGAAAACGATAGCGAATTTCTAGCTGAAATGATGGACGACTTAATAGAGTCAACGACAGAAGACGTGGAAGACATCGATGATGTTGATGTGGAGGATGACATCGATCTTGAACAGTTGATGTTGACAGACGAAGTAACACCTGTTCAATCGAAAGCCACTAGCAAAAAAACTGTGGCAGAACGAAAGGAACTTGAAACCGGAAAAAAGCAAGGAAGCAACGCAGGCGGACCACCCAAACGAGAAACCTCCGTGCAAAAGACGCAAATAGAAGCGGAAAGTAAAGCAAAAGCGGAAGCTGTGGAAAAAGCGAAGGCCGAGGCTGTGGAAAGAGCAAGGGTGAAATCTGAGGAAAAAGCGAAGGCGGAAGCTGTGGAAAAAGCGAAAGCAGAGGCTGTAGAAAGAGCAAGAGCAAAAGCTGAAGAAAAAGCAAGAGCAAAAGCTGAAGAAAAAGCAAGAGCTGACGCTGAGGAAAAAGCAAGAGCTGAAGCCGAAGAAAAAGCTAGGGCTGAAGCTGCAGAAAAAGCAAGGGCTGAAGCTGCAGAAAAAGCAAGAGCTGACGCTGAGGAAAAAGCAAGAGCGGAAGCGGAGGAAAAAGCTAGAGCGGAAGCGGAGGAAAAAGCTAGAGATGAAGCGGAGGAAAAAGCAAG
>JAWXUZ010000107.1:0-8202 GCA_044425835.1 Bacillota bacterium
GCCCGCCCCCCTAGGAGTCGGATTTTCATTAATTTGCAATGTCGTCTGATGGTGCTTTCGGGCGACCACAGGTCGCCCCTACATTTCAATTCCCCACTGTTCTGGGGTAGATTTATTTCATTTCCCAATCAACTATACTTGTTTTTTGAGTGACTACAGCACACCCCCTACCACTAATTTTACAGTCTTTCGTTCGGGCGACCACAGGTCGCCCCTACATTTCGATTCCCCACTGTTCTGGGGTGGATTTATTTCATTTCCCAATCAACTATACTTGTTTTTGAGTGACTACAGCACACCCTCTACCACTAATTTTTGTGGTGTTTCGTAGGGGCGACCTGTGGTCGCCCGCCCCTAGGAGTCGGCTTCTCATTGATTTGCAATGTCGTCTGATGGTGCTTTCGGGCGACCACAGGTCGCCCCTACATTTCAACTCCACTTGATTACACCTTAAAACAACCCATACTTTTCATCAAAATACGCAACTGCATCTTCGCCTAACCAAAACTGCACCCCATAATCGTAATGCCCTGCCGATTGATACTCTTTTGTGTGTCCCAAATCGAAATTCAATGCAACACCATTTTCTACATGGTAATTGTGTCTACCATATGGATCGAAAAATAATGACCCCGATGCGTAAATCATGTCGACTTCTTCTTCACTCAAAGTGATGTTACCATTATCGAAATAGCGGTAACTGGTATACATTCCATCTTCTGGATAGATTTTAAAAGACGGATAGAAATCCGCTTGATTTTCATGCGTAAAAATCGGTGAAAACTCTATATTGTTTTCAAGCACGGCAATGGCATTTGTATATTCCTTGTAAATATAAAATGGCTGTAAAGAACGGATATTCTCTCCTTTCCATTGGATCTCCCCATCTGCACGGATTTCAACTACTTCTGTTTCTGGTTTTGGTTCAACAGTTCCTATATTGGGCATAGAATCGAAAATCGTTCTGTAGTCCGCTTGCCCAAAAATACGATACACAATATCCTCACTCGGACACAATCCATGTGCTTTGATATCAACGAGCAGTGCTTCTACAAATTCATCTAGCACTGGATTTTCTTCTGGAAAGGCTTGTGAAATCAATCCATGATTCATTTTTTGATCGATTGCATAAATCTCCATTATTTCAATTTGCGTAAAGTACTCATTGAAAAATAGTACGTGTTGCTCTGCATACAAATCAGTATTGACGATTTCAGAAAGTGAGTCGATTACATCATCTGTGATGGCAACATTTCTGCCTAGCGTTCCGCCATTGGTCAAGTTGTACTCAATATACGTTGTGAATACTGACGGTTCAGCAAGTGCTTCTGCATAATCAGATTCATTGGCGATTGTATGCAAGTTGATCACGTCGGCAATGTATTCGCTATCTGCAATTGGCAGTGCTGCATCGACCCAATCGAGACGCACCCCTGGCAAATTTTCTGTGTAATTGTGTCTTGAAGAATCGGTGACTCTCACACTTTCCACAGCAGTCGGTTTCGGTACTTTTTTATCGATTGCAAGCACGTCATACTGAAATACAAGGACAACTCCAGCAGCAATGATGAAACAGCCCACGATACTTTTTGCATTTTTGAAAATTGACTTGAAGTCAAAGTCATAGATGATTTCCACGGTGCAGTGGAAGAGGACAGCAAAGAGTGCCATACCGCCATAGAGTGCCACTGACGATGCACGAAACCACTCGTAAAAAAACAATCCGAACGTAATCGAAACGAGTACCACCCCAAGATATTTGAATATTGGTTTGGAGATTTTAAAACTCAAGCAATTGCCCGCACTTTCCGAGGGACGTTTCAAAAATAGATAATATGCCGCAGCAATCAACACGACCACAAGGAGCGTATACAAAATGAATGCCATATTGAGTTCGCTCATTGACACATAATCATTTGCATCTGTATAGCTGTAAATACGTGGATCACTTACATCATCGAAAAAATTAAACTCCAAATCGTGCGAACGCACACTCAATAAATTGTACAAAGGTGAGTGTTTTGTCAACGCAAAATTATAATAATTCACAGTGACTTGTGAGAGAAAACAACTAACGAGGTAATCTTTCACCGTTAAAATCCAGTCAAAGCAAAGGAGCAACAGCCCACTCAAAATCAGTCCGATAATCGTATTGCCGACAAGGATATTGGCAATGGCACTCGTTGTATACGAGAGTAGGAAAATCAAGACATATGCAATTTGAGTAATGAGTATTTCTTTTGCTGCGAGGCCACTGATTCCGCCATACACCTTCATTGCCATATCGGCATACAAAAAGCTGATGCCTGTTGCAATAAAATAGAGTGGCAGTACGAGGACAATCCCAAACAAATACTGGTTCCAAAATAGTGTACTTCTTTTGATTGGCAAAGAATGATAAAAATCTGTTTGCTTTTTGCTATGCAAGTAGCGAAAGACGACACATGCCACAAGGATACCTAGTCCTGCGAGTAAGGATTTCATCATTTCATTGTCGAGCGTGAGTACGTGCAAAATATAATTGTCCATGACATTTGCAATGCCTACTGCATCGACTTTTCCATTTTGCTCCACCATACGCTGTATCCTAAATTTTGCCTGATCGATTGCGAGAAACATTTGGAATAATGGTGTGCAACAAAATGTCAAAACAATGAGGGCAATGGCTGCGTAATGTTGCTTGATGGACTGCTTGAAATATGCAGTGCCAGAGATTTTATGGTTGGTGCTTCCGTTATTTTCATTATAAGATGAGTGATTTGATGTCATATCCTTTGACCTCCGTTTCTACGATAAATACTTCTTCGAGTGTCAACGGCAACATTTCAAAAAATGTCGGTTGGACTCCTTGTAATTTCTGATGGATACTTTCGGAATCGCCACGAATGGTCAGCACGAAAAGCGTTCCTCTACTTTCTTCTTTGACGATATCGAGTTGTTGTTTGATGGTAGCAAGGTCGCTTTCCGATTTGAATACGATTTGCACTTTATGAATGTCACCTCGCAGATGTTCCAAATCTTTGGAAAGGAGCATTCCGCCTTTGTGTAGAATTCCGACATTGTCACAGATATCTTCAATCTCACGTAAGTTATGCGAGGCAATGATTGGAGTCAGCCCACGTTCTTCGATGTCTTGGGCGAACAAGCTTTTGATGACTTGGCGAATGACAGGGTCTAAGCCGTCGAACGTTTCGTCACAAAACAGATATTGTGTTCTCGTACAAACGCCACAAATCACAGAGACTTGTTTTTTCATCCCTTTCGAGAACGTTTTGATTTTCCGATTCGGGTTGAGGTCAAAAGCGTTCATCAAATGGTAAAAACGAGTTTCGTCGAAGTGTTTATAAATCGTTTTATAGAAATTTTTCATTTCTTCTGGAGTCGTATTCGACAAGAAATATTGTTCGTCCGAGATATAGAAAAATTTTTCTTTGACCGCTAGATTTTCGTAAATGTCGGTGTTGTCAATTTGTATGGAACCGCTATCAGGTTGCATAATTCCAGCACAGAGTTTCAGGAAAGTTGATTTTCCCGCACCGTTTGTACCGATTAAGCCAAAGACATTTTGGTCTTTTATTGTCAAAGTGACGTCATCTAATGCGGTGATGTCGTCGAAGCGTTTGGTTAAGTTTTTTGCAGTTATCATATTGTCACTCCTGTTCTATGTGTGGGAAAAAAAGATAAGACCTTGAGACGCTGTCTCAAACTCTGCGATTTTTTGAAAAAAATCGAGTAAAATTTTTATCTTCCGAAGATTTAGATTCTGAAAGATTTTCAGTTTTTAATCCATGATTCAATATCGCCTTGTGTCGCCCCTAGCTCTTTTGCCTCTGCAACTAAATCTTGCACTGCCGACTTGATTTCATCTAATCGCACTGCCTGTGCCTTTGAACAATCAGGAGCAATGAAAATCCCTTTGCCTTTGACGGCATACGTGATCCCTTTCGCATCTAACATAGAATATGCTTTTTGTATGGTATTTGGATTGATCGACAATTGCATGGCAAGCTCCCTCACACTCGGTAGTTTCTCGTCTGGCTTCAAAATACCAGATAAGGCAAATTTCTCGATAGTATCTGTAATTTGTTCGTACAAGGGTCTTGGATCTCTGTAATTGATTGAAAACATTGTGTCACCTCCTGTATGTACTGTACTAGTTGTGCTAATACAGTTATGATACACTAGTTGTATTTTTTTGTCAAGCGTTTTTTGAAATTTATTTTCACGCAACAAAAAAACTACACAGCGAACCATGTAGTTTTCTGAAACTTTTTAAAAAACAGACTATCTTCTGCTAGTTCAATATAAATTTTTAAGCAATTTTTTCACGATTTCTCCTACTGTATCTTGTTCTGTTTCTGCAATGAATTCTGGTTTTTCAGGCACATCATACGGACTAGATATCCCCGTAAAGTTCCCAATTTGACCCGCCCTTGCTTTTTGATACAACCCTTTGGTATCTCTTTTTTCGCATTCTTCAAGTGACGTTTTGACGTAGACTTCAAAAAAGGCATCGCCAATGATTTTTTTTGCATTCTCCCTATCTTTTTGAAATGGAGAGATTGCCGACACCAATACAATCAAACCAGCATCATTCATCAACTTTGCAGTTTCTGCAATTCTTCTAATGTTTTCGACACGGTCTGTTTCTGAAAATCCTAAATTGTTATTGAGTCCAATGCGTACATTGTCGCCATCGAGTATCATCGTATGCTTTCCTTGGGATACCAAGGCTTTTTCCAATTCATTGGCAATGGTAGATTTCCCAGAACCCGATAGCCCTGTAAACCATATTGTTTTTGGCATTTGATTTTTTTGGTTTGCACGAATCTCTCTTGTAATGTCCATATTTTGCCATGTGAGATTGTCTGAACGACTCAATTTGTGTTTGACAACGCCACAAGCAGAAGTCATATTCGTGACACGATCAATTAAAATAAATCGTCCTAACGCTTGGCATTTTTCAAATGCACAAAACACAATTTTTTCAGACAAAGAAATATCGCATTCGATGATGTCGTTTTTCGAGCCTTTCTTTTTCGGCATCGACTCACCTGTATGAATATTCAAATAGTGATGTATATTGATGATGGTCGCTGGTATGGTTTTTGTGCCTAACTTCAACAAATAATTTCTACCAACAACGAGGTCACCATCATCTGTCCATAGCAATTTCGCCCGAAACAAACGACTGGTATGCAAATTTTCATTTTTTGTAATGACACACCCTCTGGAACAGTCAACTTCTTTGTCCAAAGATACCGTCACACAATCATTTGTCATTGCATAGTCCACTTCTTTGTCCGTCAATAAAACACCTTTGACTTTTGCAACTTCTTTGCTTGGGAGTATGGTCACATCGTCGCCCACATTGATGGCTCCTTGTGAAATTTGCCCTTGAAACCCTCTGAAATTCAAATTGGGGCGACTCACCCTTTGCACAGGAAGTATCAATTCTTGCTCGGTTTGCTCGGTTTTCGTATCAATTGTTTCTAAATAATCGAGCAATGTTTTTCCTTGATACCACGCAGTATTTTCAGAACGTATCGTGATATTATCACCTTCTGTCGCCGATACAGGAATCGTATCCATACTACCTTGATATTCTATTTTTTCAGTAAACGCAAGAATCTCTTTTTCGATCGTTTTGAATTTCATTTCATCATAAGATATCAAATCCATTTTATTGACTGCAAATAAAAAATGTTGTATGCCCATCAGGTGACAAATGATCATATGCCGTTTCGTTTGTGGCAAAACGCCTTTCGAGGCGTCAAGCAATATGATTGCAAGGTCTGCAAACGAGGCCCCGACTGCCATATTTCTTGTGTATTCTTCATGCCCTGGTGTATCCGCTACAATAAAACTTCTTTTTTCTGTATTGAAATATCGATACGCAACGTCAATGGTAATGCCTTGTTCTCTTTCTGCCATAAGACCATCTAAGAGCAAAGAATAATCAATCTCATTTTCACGACTACCCACACTGCTATGTAGTAGCAACGCATTTTCTTGGTCAGCAAAAATCAATTTTGCATCGTATAACATATGCCCAATCAAAGTAGATTTTCCATCGTCGACACTTCCGCAAGTGATAAATTTTAATAATCCGTTCATTAAAAATACCCCTCTCTTTTTCTACGCTCCATACTGCCGACCGCCTCATGATCAATGACTCGAGTCGTTCGTTCAGAAGAGATTGCCCCAAGTGTTTCTTCAACGATCTCTTCAATCGTAGTTGCAAAAGATTCCGTTGCCCCTGTGAGAGGATAACAACCGAGTGTACGAAACCGCACATCTTTCATCTGCACCTCTTCTCCTTTTTTTAGAGGGAATCTATCATCATCAATCATGATAATAGAACCATCTCGATAGACAACTGGTCTTTGTTTTGCAAAGTAAAGTGGCACGATATCAATTTTTTCACGCAAAATGTATTGCCAAATATCTTTTTCTGTCCAATTCGACAGCGGAAATATCCGCATACTTTCGCCTTTTTTGATATAGGTGTTATACGTATTCCATAATTCTGGACGTTGTTTTTTGGGATCCCAACTATGCGATTCATTGCGGAATGAAAAGATACGCTCTTTGGCTCTTGACATCTCCTCGTCACGTCTTCCTCCACCAAATGCTGCTGTAAATCCATGCAGATCAAGTGCATTTTTCAACGCCTCTGTCTTCATGATATCTGTGTACGCACTGCCATGGTCAAATGGGTTGATATTTTTTTCTATTCCTTTTTCATTCGTATACACAAGCAATTCAATGCCTTTTTCTTTGACAATATCATCACGAAATGCAATCATTTCTTTGAATTTCCATGTAGTATCGATATGTAAAAATGGAAAAGGAGGCTTTTCTGGATAAAAAGCCTTCAAGGCAAGATGCAACATCACAGAACTATCTTTGCCGATGGAATATAGCATGACTGGTTTTTCGCATTCTGCTGCTACTTCTCTTAAAATATAGATTGCTTCTGCTTCTAAATTATCTAAATGGGATCGGGTATTCATATTTGTACGCTACTTTCTACATATTTTATTTTATTGCATCATCTTCAGTAATTACATTTTTCCGCCATTTATTTTTGAACTTCTCGATGTCTGCATCTGTATAAAAATGCTTGACAAACGGTTCATTGTATGAACTCTCGAAGTATTCTTTTGTGAGCTTCAAGTCTTTTTTTGCTTGTTTATACGAATCGGCAACCCATTTATCACTGGCTTCGTTGCCCATTACAAGCTCTGTAAAATCACCACCTACAAATTCAGCAAGTGCACTGACGTTATCATTTAATTTTTCGAGTGTATAGACAAACACTTCTATATTTCCCTCTTTTATGATGGAATATCCTCTTTCTTTGTCAAAAGGTTCTTTCATTAGGTCGATGATGTTTTCTTTAAATTTTTGAAGGAATAGAGGTATCGAAAAATGATGTGCTGGAACATTCAACTGACCTATTACATATTTATCAAATATTTTTTGTGCATCCCCCCGTTCTTCAAAGAACTCATTATAATATAAATCCACAGGTAACTGGAATCTAGAAACCCCGTGATAAACCTCAGATAGACTTCGGCCAATTGGCTCTCGAATACCAGAAATAATTTTGATTTTTTTATCCATCACGAAAATAAGTTCTGGCTTATGCCATGTATTATATGATGGAATATTATGTTTTGCAAAAGTTTTTATAAATGTAACATCGCCGGTTTTTGGAATTGTACATATAAATAGCAATTCTTCGGAAGAAAGATGGTCTACTATGTATTGAAAAATATTATTTTTCCAGTTCATTTTTTTAGCGCATTCCTCTAGGTATGGCATATCTTTTAGATATTCAAACAAACCCGGTATATTTTTACTTATCTCTACTAACCTTACACATGTTAAAACATTATATTTTTCATAAAGACGGAAAAATCTTTGTCCTTCTTTAAGTGAGTTCAATTGTTTTTCTACTTCATCATCATTACGATCTTCCCAATTCGGGTCGCCAAATGAAATTTGCACTAAAATATTTTCATCGTGTAATTTCTGTTTGAGTTCTTCAGGGGATAACACGGGAACGTTATAGTACCCCCCCCGGCCCCCATAACGCTTCATTGTTATCACAAAAGGCATATACTTCTATATCAAAATAGTTTAACAATTCATAAAATTTTTTGCCCATTTCCCCAGCTCCCCAGAGTACAACTT
>JAWXUZ010000108.1:0-8130 GCA_044425835.1 Bacillota bacterium
GGGCGACCAGAGGTCGCCCCTACGATGATGATAAACAAATGATATCATACGTACGATACACACCGCCTTTTGTCAGAATCACCAAAAGACAAGGAGTTATGGTTTTTGTAGGGGCGACCTGAGGTTGCCCGCTATCAGCTGTCGAATCGGGCGACCACAGGTCGCCCCTACGATGACGATAAACAAATGATATCATGCGTACGATACACACCGCCTTTTGTCAGAATCACCAAAAGACAAGGAGTCATGCTATGAGAGAATTACACCTGACGAAAAATGAAGAAAACCAAAGGCTCGATAAGTTCCTACTGAAATATATGAACAAAGCCCCGAAAAGCTTCATTTATCAAATGCTCAGAAAAAAAAGAATCAAATTGAATAAAGCAAAAGCAGAGGGCAACGAAATCTTAAAACAAGATGATGTGTTGCAATTTTATCTTTCTGATGAAACGCTATCCTCTTTTATGGAAGAAAAAACACTCGTCAAAGCCGAACGACACTTCGCAATCCTCGAAGAAGACGACCATTTCCTCGCTGTCGGAAAACCCGCCGGTCTTTTGACACACCCCGAAACTGCGGATAGTCGTGACACACTCATCGACCAAGTTCTGTACTACCTCTACGAAAAAGGTCAGTACACTCCGGCAAAAGATGCCGCTTTCACACCAGCCCTTTGCAATCGCCTCGACCGTAACACGAGCGGCATTGTACTCGTTGGCAAAACACTCCGTGGGGTACAAGCCCTGAACGAACTGATTCGTGAGAAAAAAGTCGATAAATTTTACTACACCGTAGTCAAAGGCCATGTGGAACAAGCAGAAGAATTGACCGGCTTTTTATCAAAAGATATTTCAAAAAATCAAGTCCATATCTATAACGATGCAGATGGTGTGATCGATGTCAAAAAAGTTGTGACGAAATACCGCCCACTTGCTTATAATAAAGAATACGACGTGTCGTATCTTGAAATTCAGCTAATTACGGGAAAAAGTCACCAAATTAGAGCCCATATGCAATCAATTGACCACCCTGTCATCGGCGATCGTAAATATGGTGATGCAGAAAAAAATCGTATGTTCTTACAAGAATTCGCTTTGAGCAACCAATTTCTCCACGGTGGCAAATTGAAATTTCACCACGGAATCGAAGGGCAATTGCCCTACCTAAGTGGGCGGACAATCACAGCCCCAATGCCCCCTGTATTCCAAAAAATGGTCGATGCATTATTTCCTGCGGAAGAAGAAATGGAATAAAATAATTATGTGAAATGTACATTTTTTTCGTTATCAAAATGAGAAAAATGTCGAATATATTTATAGCAATGAAAGACGTGAAAAATAATAACAAAGGGGGAAATTTACATGAAAGGCTTGATTTTGGCAGCAGGGTATGCAACTCGTCTGCATCCACTGACAAAAAATAAATCGAAAGCAATGTTGCCTGTGGGGGGCAAATTGATGGTGGAACGTATCGTTTTGGCTTTGCAAAAAGTCGAAGAAATCAACGAAATTTATATCGTCACGAATCAAAAATTTTATGACGATTTCAACTCGTGGGCGACTACGTATGAAAGCAAAATTCCTTTGACTATCATCAACGATGGGACGAGTGACGATGCCACAAAACTCGGTGCCATTGGCGATATCGCTCTTGTGCTTCGTGAAAAACAAATTGAGGAAGACTTGATGATCGTTGCAGGCGATAACTTATTTACTTTTTCTTTGGCGGATTATTTCTCGTTCTACAAAGAAAAAAATACAGATTGCGTTTGCGTACAAAAATTTGAAAATACCGAAGTCTTAAAACATTTTGCTGTAGCCATACTCGATGACGACCAAAAAGTAACAGACATTGAGGAAAAACCAGCAAATCCAAAGTCAAATATCGGTGTGTTCGCAAGCTATATTTATAAAAAAGAAACGTTGCCCCTATTTTTTACATACTTAGACGAGGGCAATCCACCCGATTCCCCAGGTAGTTTTTTGCCTTGGCTTTATAAAAGGCAAGACGTACACGGCTACTTTTTCAAAGGGGAATGTGACGACATCGGCACAATCGAAAGCTACAATGAAGCTTGCGAAAAATACAAATTGATAGAAGAATAATTCGTGTTTGCTCTGCCGTAGCAGACCGCCATAGGAAGGATTGCTCCCCAATGAAATATTGCTGATATGGAATTGGGGTCAATCCTATAATAAAACTTGCAAAACCGTATAATTTAGATAATTTCTTTCGTAAAAAATATTGACAAGACCTTAGATTTGTGGTATTCTATTTACGAAGACGAATTGTCTTTTTTTTATGTGAAAAAATCTCATTAAAAATCAACGGAGGTGAAGAAGTTGAGAACAAGAATTACCTTGGCTTGTACAGAGTGCAAACAAAGAAACTACAGCACGACAAAGGACAAAAAAGTGATGCCTGACAGAATGGAAATGAAAAAGTATTGTAAATTTTGCAAAGCCCACGTATTACACAAAGAAACAAAATAAGAAATCAAATCAGAAACGAATTGTGTAGAAAATTACGTAGAGCAAAAAATTACGATGAATTTCCAAAAAGGAAGTGAATGTGTGGAAGACAAAAAGAACGAAAACCAAACGAGTGAACCAAAAAACGAGGCAACAAACGAACCAAAAAATGATACACCAAATTTAGAAGTAAAAGAAACAGAAACAAAGGCGAAAAAACAAAGGAAAACAGCCGATACTCCAGATGACAAGAAAGATACATTTGCCGATTATAAAGCTGAATTCAAAAAAATTGTTTGGCCATCAAAACCAGAGATTGTCAAAAAAACGATTACTGTAATCAGTATGTCTTTCTTGGTTGGGGTGATCATTTTCACGATGGATACTGTGTTATCGGCGGGATATACAGCTGTTGTGACGGCTGTCAAAGGCGATACAATGACACAACCATCAGAGCAAATGTTTGAAATCACACCTGAAATGTTGCAAAACATGACAGTAGATGAAAATGGCGAAACGATTCTTGAAATCACACCTGAAATGCTTGAGGGTATGACATCAACAGATGATAGCGATGGTGTTCTTGAAATTACACCTGATATGCTTGGTACAGATTCTGTTGTCACTGAAGAAATCGAATTGCAAATGCCTGAAACTGAAGCAGTAGAAGCTGAAGCAGTAGAAGCTGAAGAAGTGGAAGCTGAAGTGGAAACTGAAGCAGTAGAAGCTGAAGAAGTGGAAACTGAAGAAGTAGAAACTGAAGAAGTAGAAACTGAAGAAGTGGAAGTTGAAGAAGTGGAAGTTGAAGAAGTAGAAACTGAAGAAGTGGAAACTGAAGAAGTGGAAACTGAAGAAGTGGAAACTGAATAATTTTCGGTATTGTTTCAAAAAGAAATGTTAGTATTATAAAATGAATGTTGAAAACTCATTGAAAAAGGATGGTTGTATGTCTGAAGAATTCACAAAACCAGAAGAAGAAACAAAACAATCCAAAGATATCAGATGGTACGTAGTGCATACGTATTCTGGCTATGAAAATAAAGTCAAAGCCAACATCGAAAAAACTGTGGAAAATAGAGGAATGCAAGACCAAATTCTTGAAATTAGCGTGCCAATGCAAGACGTTGTGGAAATGAAAGATGGACAGAAAAAAACAGTCTCCAGAAAAGTATTTCCAGGGTACGTTCTGATTCGTATGGAAATGAACGATGAAACATGGTACGTAGTTAGAAATACGAGGGGTGTAACGAGTTTCGTAGGCCCCGGCTCAAAACCTGTGGCACTGACTGAATTGGAAGTGCGTACGATGGGAATTGAAACTACAGAAATTGAAATTGATCTTGAAGTTGGCGACAGCGTTCGTGTCATTACAGGGCCATTTGCTGATTCTGTAGGTCAAATTCAAGAAGTCAATGTCAATAAAAAAATCGTTGTGGTCAGTTTGTCTATTTTTGGTAGAGAGACTCCTGTGGAACTTGATTTCTTGCAGATCGACAAAGTGTAAACAATTGCTTGATTCATTCATTTGAATGGGAATTGTCTTGTTTTCAATGTGTAAAAGTAACCGTAAAAAGCGAAATCGCTTGTAGTGGGAGGGGATTCCCCGCCAGACCACATTTTTTAGGAGGTGCCACGCATGGCAAAAAAAGTAACAGGATATATCAAATTACAAATTCCAGCAGCGAAAGCAACACCTGCTCCACCTGTAGGTCCAGCATTGGGTCAACACGGTGTCAACATTATGGGATTTTGTAAAGAGTTTAATGAAAAAACAGCACAACAAGCAGGTCTTATCATTCCTGTAGTTATCACTGTATACCAAGACAGAAGCTATTCTTTCATTACAAAAACACCACCAGCTGCAGTTTTGCTTAAAAAAGCTTGCAAAATTGAATCAGGCTCTGGTGTGCCAAACAAAACGAAAGTTGCAAAAATCAACAAAGCAGAAGTAATGAAAATTGCTGAACTTAAAATGCCTGATTTGAATGCTGCAAACCTTGATAGTGCATATAGCATGATTTGTGGTACTGCAAGAAGCATGGGTATCGTTGTTGAAGATTAATTATTTCATGGAATTTGCCATGAAATTATAGGTGGGAGGGGTCTCTCCCGATATTACCACATAAGGAGGTCACGCAAGTGAAAAGAGGAAAAAAATATAAAGAAGTTGCAAAACTCGTTGATAGTACAATGTTGTACGATGCAGAAGAAGCTATCGATTTGGTACAAAAAACAACAATTACTAAATTTGATGCTACTGTTGAAGCACACATTCGTTTGGGTGTAGATAGTCGCCACGCAGACCAACAAGTCCGTGGTGCAGTCGTTCTTCCACACGGTACAGGGAAAACTGTTCGTGTATTAGTATTTGCAAAAGGCGATAAAGCAGAAGAAGCTTTGGCAGCCGGTGCAGATTTCGTTGGAGCAGATGAATTGATTCCAAAAATTCAAAATGAAAATTGGTTTGCTTATGATGTTGTAGTTGCAACACCTGATATGATGGGCGTTGTTGGACGTTTGGGTCGTGTATTTGGACCTAAAGGTTTGATGCCAAGTCCGAAAGCAGGTACAGTGACTATGGACGTTGCAAAAGCAATTAGTGATATCAAAGCAGGTAAAATTGAATACCGCCTTGATAAAACAAATATCATTCACGTTCCAGTGGGCAAGGTATCTTTTGGCTCTGAAAAATTAGGTGAAAACTTCCAAACTTTGATGAGTGCAATAATTAAAGCAAAACCATCAGCAGCAAAAGGACAATACATGAAAAGTGTAGTCATTACTACAACTATGGGTCCTGGTGTGAAAGTAAACGCTGCAAAATTGTCACAATAAGCACTTGAGTAGCACTTGAGTAGCACTTGAGAATTGATTTTCGGGCAAGTTGAATCATTGATGCAACACACCCTATATTCTTTTAGAGAAACACTAAACATATATTTTTGGATATGTGTTTGGTGTTTCTCTATATAAAGAGAAAAAATTAAATTATACAAATATTTATCGAAAAATAAAGCAAAGAGGGGGATTTCAAATGGCATTTACATTTACAAGTGACATCGAAACAGGAAATAGAAAAATCGACCAAGAACATAAGGAACTTATCGGCAAAATCAACGATTTGTTGGCAGCATGCGGTTCGGGGAAAGGACGTGCTGAAATTGCAAATACGATCAATTTCTTAAAATCATATACGAGAACGCATTTTAGCAATGAAGAACAATTGCAAAAAGCAGCGAATTATCCATTGTACGCTGAGCATAAAAAATACCATACTACTTTTATTGCGACAGTAGACGACATCGCAAAACGATTGGACAAAGAAGGTCCTACGATCCAATTGGTTGGGGAAATCAACCAAAAAATTGGGTCATGGCTTGTGATGCACATCAAAACTGAGGATAAAAAATTAGCGAAATTTTTAGCAGAACAAAAATAATACAAAATATAAAGAAGGAGACCGGTTATGAATATTTTAGATGTTGCAATCCTACTTTTTGTACTCATGGAAAGTATGAACATTATCATGCTCACATTTTTTCCAGACTCGAAAATTGGCAATGCCATCGGTGTATTCAACCCTTGGTTTTCACTCAAAGAAAATGAAAGCAATGAATTATTTGCAAAATACATGGTCAATTGGGTTGCCAGTACGAAGTTGATATTTATCATGCTACTGCTAGCAATTTACTTTCAGGGCAGTGAATCTCTCAAAGTGGTGACGATGGTGGTCATGATTTTTTCCATTCTTGCTTACTTTTTTCGCTTGCACCCAACGATCAAAAAGTTAGATGCACTCGGAGAAATTACGCCGATTGGATATTCAAAAATATTAGGTCTTATGATTACTGGATTTATATTGATGTTTGCGGTGGCACTTTTTTGTCATCTCGTGTAAAAATTGCCACATCTTAAAAATAAAAATATTTCCAAAAATCATTGACAATTCTCATTCTTTATACTATAATGGATATAGTTATGTGTGATATTTTCTCTTTTCTTACTTTTGTAGTAAATATGATGAGAAAAAATAAAATCATGTGATATATTTTAGTGGATTTGTACTTGATTTATATTCGCTCATACAATTTTAATCGTTTTAATTCAGGTTTTTAATGTGCAAATGCTATAAAATTTAGAGGGAATGGACGGCAGTTTCGTCTTTGCCTACTATCATTTCATAGGAGATGTACATTTTAAATATATATTTCAATTCATGGGACTCAATAAGTTATATACAATTCATATATAATGGAGATTGCTTTCGTATATCCCATACAGAGGCAAAGTCAACGAGTCGAACAAAATTTCATAGGGAGGAAAAAAACCATGAGAACAACTTACATTGCAAAAGAAGCAGATGTAGAAAAAAAATGGTATGTAATCGATGCGACTGACCTGATCTTGGGTCGTATGTCAACTGAAATTGCAAACATTTTGAGAGGGAAAAACAAACCTCAGTACGCACCAAACGTAGACATGGGTGACTATGTTATCGTTATCAATGCTGAAAAAGTAGCATTGACAGGAAAAAAATTGGAACAAAAAATGTACTACCACCATTCAGGTTATGCAGGCGGTTTGAAAGAAACACGCATGGATAAAATGCTTGAAGCACACCCTGAAAGAATTATCGAGCACTCCATCAAAGGTATGCTTCCGAAAAATGCTTTGGGTCGCAAAATGTACAAAAAATTGCACGTCTATGCAGGGGATTCACATCCACATGCAGCCCAAAAACCAGAAACTTTGGAACTTAAATTTTAATCGGAGGAGGAACGCATAATGGCAGCAGCTAGATATTACGGTACAGGTAGAAGAAAATCTTCCGTCGCTCGTGTATATTTATTACCGGGTAGCGGTAAAATCACAATCAATAAAAGAGATATCGATGATTATTTCGGTTTGGAAACTTTGAAATTGATTGTACGTCAACCACTTGAGTTGACTCAAAACGTAGAAAAATTTGATGTAAAAGTCAATGTAAAAGGTGGCGGATTCACAGGGCAAGCAGGTGCAATCAGACACGGTATTTCAAGAGCATTATTAGAAGCAGATAGCGAATACAGACCATCTCTCAAAAGAGCGGGATATCTTACTCGTGATCCAAGAATGAAAGAAAGAAAGAAATACGGCTTGAAAGCAGCAAGACGTGCACCTCAATTCTCAAAAAGATAATTTTATTCATACAATTTCGATTGTCTTGGCATTATGGGGTATGTTTTTCAAAATAAATCAAAGGGGGTCATATTATGGACGAAGAAGATGTAGAACTCAAGTGGTTTCAAAAAGGTTGGTTTTCCACAATATTTTTAATTATATTTCCTTTTTTTGGGATTCCTTTGATGTGGATTTTGACAAAGTCTTATGGCGTTGTCGTAAAAATTATATTTACGATTCTTTTTGGAATTTGGGCGGCAGCTCTTGTGATTGTCCCTCTTTTTGTGATTAATTTAATGAAAGCAGACCAAGTCCCAACAGATGCGTATGGCAATCCAATTAATGTGGAAGAAGTGACATGGGGATATGGCACGAAAGACGGAGCTGTAGTTGAAGAAAAAAAAGGATTTACTATGCCAAGTCTTGACTTTTTTGGTGGATCTGATGAAGAAGAAGGTGAAGCACCAGCCGAAGGTGAAGCCCCAGTTGCAGCACCAGC
>JAWXUZ010000016.1:0-37487 GCA_044425835.1 Bacillota bacterium
GCGACCTGTGGTCGCCCGCTTACATGTTATTTTAAGAAATATTGAATTGTGAGTTCAATAATAAAGTATATAACAAATTTTCCACGAATAGACTAGTACGAACACAACTCAAAGAGGTTTTTTATGATCGCCATTTACGCCCGCCAATCCATCGAAAAAAAAGACAGCATCAGCATAGAAAGTCAAATCGCCTTCGCCAAGCGAGAATTGACCGACGAACCCTTCACCATATTTTCAGACAGCGGATATTCGGGCAAGCACACAAACCGCCCCGCCTTTTCCCATCTAGTAACAGAAATCAAAAGTGGCGACATCACCAAAGTCATCGTCTACCGCCTCGACAGAATCAGTCGTTCTCTCGTTGATTTTGCCGATTTCATGGACATCTTAGAAGCACACCACGTCACTTTCGTTTCTGCCACAGAAAAATTCGACACCGCCTCACCGATGGGTCGTGCCATGCTCTACATCATCGTTATTTTTGCACAGCTCGAACGAGAAACCATTGCCGAGCGAGTCAAAGACAATTACTATAGTCGGGTGAGACAAGGTGCATGGGGCGGTGGCCCTGCCCCTTTCGGCTTTGAATTGGTGCGGAAAGAAGTCAACGAAAAAAAAGTAACACAACTACTGCCCACTGAAAAAATCGAAATTGCAAAACGCATTTTCGAGCTTTATGCACTGCCACACACCACGCTTTCTGACGTACAAAAACAACTCGACGACGAAATGCACCCCACAAAATCTTGGAATACGTCGAAGCTATCATCTCTTTTGAAAAATCCAGTTTACGTGAAAGCCGATGCCACAATTTACGAATACTATAAAAATCAAACCGTAGAAATTGCAAACGAACTCGATGATTTTCAGGGGGAATTTGCTTGCCAACTCATCGGCAAACGCACCGAACCGCACATGAAATTGCTGTCGCTTGCCCCACACAAAGGCACTATCGAGAGCCACATTTTCTTACGCTGTCAAGAAAAATTACAGAACAATCGCCAAGTGAAAAATCAGTTCAGAGGCACACATTCTTATTTGACAGGGCTGTTGCAATGCGGGCATTGCGGATACTCTTTTTCTGTAAAAAAAGGGAAAACGCTCGAGGGGGAGACCTTGTATTTTTCTTGTTCAGGAAAATATTTACACAAGTGTTGCCACGAAAAACAGACACATCGAGTGACAGAAGTCGAAGCAATCGTTGCAAAGGAACTCACAAATCACATCAGAGGGCTTACTTTAATAGTAGAAACTGAAAAAAATTCCATCGATGAGACAGAAAAAATCGAGCGACAACTCGAGTCAAAAATCAATTGCTTGCTTGAGAGTTTGAGCGAAGCACCAGAGTCGACGAAAGCGTATATTCTCGGTCGCATTGCCACACTGCATGAGGAGAAATCAGGACTGCGAGCAGAAGCTGTAGCTGTAGCAGAAGTAGGTGCTGGTGCTGACTCTGTAGCTGTAGCTGGTGCTGGTGCAGAAGTAGGTACTGACGCTGTAGCTGTAGCTAGTGCCGACTCTGTAGCTGATGCAGTCGCTTCTGCTGAAGCAAATACAACGCTCTATTCTTGTTCCGACTTCGACTTCACCTCACTGTCCTTCTCTGAAAAAAAAGAATTGGCTCGCTTACTACTGAAAAAAGTAGTGCTGAAAAAAAACGAAATTCATATTGTCCTAAAAACACCAACGAATCGCACATAAAAATTATTTTAATTTATTTTTCTACAGACACGCACAAAAAACTCGCCTCCTTCATAGACTATTTTATACGACTCTTAGGAGGTGGCGACTTGTTACTATTTTATTGTATGGCAATCCCCTGTCTGCTCGGTTTTTCACAAAGCAACTCCTTCCCCAAACCGCTCACAAAAGATGAGGAAGCACACTACCTAACACTTTATGAAGAAGGTTCAGAAAAAGAAAAAAAAGAAGCCAAAGACAAATTGATTCTCCACAATTTACGGCTTGTGGCACACATCTCAAAAAAGTATAATTTGACCATCAAAGACCAAGAAGAAGGACTTTCTATCGGCACAATCGGTCTCATCAAAGGAATTGAGTCTTTCAACTCAAAGAAAAATGTACGGCTCGCCTCCTATGCTGCAAAGTGCATACAAAATGAACTGCTCATGTGGCTTCGGAGTACGAAAAAAATCAGAAACGATATCTCTTTGTACGAACCCATTGGCACAGACAAGGACGGCAACGAAATGGCAATCATCGACGTCATTTCCGATCGCTTCGTTGATTTTGCCGATACGCTCGATTTGTCAATGCAAACGAAAAAATTATACGGTTGCCTCAAAGACGTACTCAGCCAGAGAGAATACACCGTCATCATCTTGCGGTATGGGCTGTTTGATTACGACAGCATCACCCAACAAGAAATTGCAGACCTCTTGAAAATTTCAAGATCGTACGTCAGCCGCATCGAAAAAAAAGCCATCAAAAAATTGGCGACATATTTCAATACAAATCCAAACGAAAAAATGTTGGATTTATAAATCAATTTCCTTCAATAAAGTTGAGGAATCCCCTCAACTTACATAAAAATTCAACCCAATTCCATAAGAATCCCAAATAAAACCAATTGAAATCCAATTATTTTCCTTTTTTTGCAAAATATCATAATTTTTTCTTGCATTTATCATAAATATGTTGTAAAATAAAAAGCGACAGTCCATACAACTATTTCAAAAAAAATTTTGTATAGACAAGCTTATTTAAAAAAAGCTAGAACAGGTAATTGTATCGAATCGTAAATTATGGAAGGAGCTTTTGCTATGGAGTACGAACAAATTTCCGCACTCGTAACAAATTTAATTGATGAAATCGTTTATATTTCAGATATTGAAACACACGAACTTATTTTCTTAAATGATTCTGCATTGAGAATTTCAGGAAACCCTCCTGAATCAAAATGGAAAAAAGAAAAAAGTTATACATTATTACAAGGATTTGAGGAAGTCCCTTCTTTTTACAAGACACGCACGTTAAATAAAGAAACATTTCTTTCATGGGAATATTACAATGCCAAATTGTATCGCCATTATAAAGTGCAATGCAAATTGATTACATATAATGGCAAAGACGTTCGCCTCGAAATTGCAACAGATGTCACTGAGCAAAAACGTCTCGAAGCCTCTTTGTTGCAACGTTTGCAGGATGAACAAGTACTGACACATTGTATTTCCACGTTGCATTCTATGACGACGCCTGAAGATTCGATCAATGAGTTGTTGGAGATTCTTGCAATCTACCACGAGGGGGAACGTGCCTATATTTTTAACGTTACGGCAGATCAAAAACACATCACCAATACGTTTGAATATTGTAACGATGGTGTACCTCCACAAATTCAATTTTTGCATAATTTGGACATTCATATCGTCGACCGTTGGTTCAAAAAATATGAAGAAATCGGTGAATTTTTCATCGATTCTACCGAGAAATTAGACCAAAATTCAGACGAATACATCATATTAAAAAAACATCAAGTCCAATCTCTTGTCACTGCTCCTTTGCGTGATGAAACAGGGGATATCGTTGGATTTATTGGTGTAGACAATCCAAAAAAACATAGCAAACGCACTGATGTTTTGCGGACAGTTTCTGACTTTATTGCCGATTTCTCAGTCAAAAATAATTTGCTTAACCGCCTACATAATTTAAGTTATATCGATAGCCTCACAGGACTAAAAAACCGACACAGCTTCAGCGAAGCACTATCTCGATACGAAACAGAGCCACCAATGACGCTTGGTGTTGCCTACATCGACATCGACGGCTTGAAAGCAATCAACGATATTTTCGGTCACAAGCACGGAGATGAATACATTGCTGCATTTTGCGATTTATTAAGAGATGTATTTCGTGACTATGTGTATCGCATCGGTGGAGATGAATTTGTCATATTGATGGAAAATATCACGGAAGCAAATTTTGAATTTAAAATTGGTACGCTACGCAAAAAAATAACGAAAAATGGAAAATACACAGTTTCTATCGGATTTACATGGAACAGTGGTTGCAACGACATCGAACTCGAACTTGAAAAAGCAGATAGTTTGATGCTTTTGGAAAAAGAAGTTTCAAATTTCAAATATAAAAATCGAAAATATACATTTATGTTGCAACAAAGTTTGAAAGACGAAATCACCAACGGCAAGTTCGTTGTATTTTTGCAACCACAAATCGATTTGACCTCTAGTCGTGTCACCAGTGCAGAAGCCTTGGTGCGAAAATTCGACAGCATTGGCAACGTCACTTCACCGATTGATTTCATTCCATTTTATGAACGAGAAGGCATCATTTCAAAAGTCGATTTATTCGTTTTTGAAAAAGTTTGTGAATACATGGGCGTTTGGAAAGAGTCTGGATATGACAAAAAGATGAAAATCAGCGTCAACTTCTCAAGACTCACCTTTTCAGAATCGAATATTGTACCACGATTGTTGGAGGTTTGCGAAAAATATAGCGTTCCACCGTCAGACCTCATCATAGAAGTGACAGAAACCATCAATGGCATTGGCGAAGTTTTGCTTGCTTCAATTATCGAAACGTTCTCTGATGCTGGATTTTTAATTTCACTCGATGATTTTGGTTCTGGTCATTCAAACCTTGCAATGATCAATACCTCAACTTTTAATGAAATCAAGCTAGATAAGAGTTTGGTCGACAATTTATCGACTACTAAAAAATCACAAATTATTGTAGAATCTACAATTAATATGTGCAACTCCTTAGAGCATATCACATCGATTGCAGAAGGGATTGAAACGAAAGAACAACTTCAAATTTTGCGTGCGTTAAATTGTACGAAAGCACAAGGGTATTTCATCGACAAACCATTGTCGTATGAAGTGTTTACAAAAAAATATATAGAACAAGATTTTAAATTTCCAGAGTAATGTTTGTATTTTTGCCGTGGGTTTTGGCTTTTTCCTACCCACGGCATTCTTATTTCCAATTTACAAACAAAAAAATCATGTCTCCCAATCGACTTGGGATACATGATTTTTTATTTTATAATTTGTGGTGGTTTAGATATTGATAACCAATACCATATTATTTTTTAACAACTTCAAGGACATCATCAGAAAATGCATCTAAGTTATTATCCCATAGATATTTTTTCGTTTCAGCAATGATGACACCTGAAAGGCCTAAAAGACCAACTAAGTTAGGGAATGCCATACAAGCATTGAGTGTATCTGCGATATTCCAAACCAAATCCAAAGGAATTGTACAACCGATAAATACAACGATTACCCATAAAATTCTGAAAGGTTTGATGGATTTTGAACCCACCAAGTATACCCAAGATCTTTCACCGTAGTAGCTCCAACCAAGGATTGTTGACCATGCAAATGTAATCAAACCAATAGTAAGTACGATAGGTCCCACTACAGGAATTGTTTCAAATGCAGCTGAAGTGAGCAAACCACCATTGAGTGAACCGTCCATAACGCCATCAACGAGTTGGCTATTTTTAAGCATAGAAGAAACAAGAACAAGACCAGTAATTGCACAAACAACGATTGTATCCCAGAATACACCTGACATAGCAATCAACGCTTGGCGAACAGGGTTTCTTGTTTGGGCAGCAGCATCTGCAATCGGTGCAGAACCAAGACCAGCTTCATTTGTAAACAAACCACGAGATACACCAGCACGGATAACCATGATCACACCACCGCCGACCAAACCGCCACCGAGTGCTTGACCTGTAAACGCACTTGATACGATTGTCACAAATGCAGTACCTACATATGCACCATTCATAACCAAGATAATCAAACATCCAGCAACGTAAAGACCTGCCATCAAAGGCACTAATTTTTCACAAACTTTTGCAATAGATTTTACACCACCTAAAATAACGGCAGCAGTTCCCACTGTAAGAATTGCTCCTGTAATCCAAGTTGGAATGCTAAAAGTGCTTTCTACCATTGTAGAAATTGAATTTCCTTGTGTCATATTTCCGATACCGAAACAAGCAAGACCTGCAAAAACTGCAAACATTACGCCGAGCCATTTTTGTTTCATCCCTCTTTCAAGGTAGTACATAGGCCCACCATTCATTGCTCCTGTTTCATCTTTGACTCTGTATTTGATTGCCAAAAGTGCTTCCGCATATTTTGTTGCAATCCCAAAAAGTCCAGTAAACCAGCACCAAAGTACGGCACCAGGTCCACCAATTGTGATTGCAGTTGCAACCCCAACGATATTCCCTGTCCCAATTGTTGCAGCAAGAGCCGTTGCCAACGCACCAAACCCAGATACATCACCTTCTGCCTCAGTATCAGGTGTCACTGAAAGTTTGATTGCTTTAGGGATATATCTTTGAATCCCTCTCGTTGCAAATGTCAGGAATAGGTGAGTTCCAAACAGCAAAACCAGCATAACAGGTCCCCAAACGAAACCATTAATTACACCTACAAAATTATTTATTGATTCCATAGTGTGTTACCTCCTTTGTTAAAAAATAAATTTATAATGCCAAAACAAGTAAAAATAAAACCGAAAAAGATATCATTTTTTCTAAAACCCATAATTGATTGATGAATCATTTTGGTATCGCTTATGTACTTCGTTTCCACCACAAAACGAAAAATAAACACATTTGATTTTCGCTCAGATACAAATCAAAGAAATCACCACATCTTTTTTACCATTTTACAGTAAAACGCCGTGAATCACAAGTACTTTTTTTTAACCATATTTTAAAAGATATTCATATATACCAATGTGTTTTCTAATAAAAACAAAAAATGTTATGGTAAATATGTATAATATTTATTTTATATAGTTATATTTTTTATTAGATTTCACTACTAAAATTTTTAATACCAATTTTATATTAGAAATTTGTCTTTTTTGGCACTGTAAGTATTCGTAAAGCGAGTACCACGTATAAATTTTACTTATATTATTTGATTTATTCAAAATTTCTTAGAAAATAGTAAAAAAATTTTTAGTTAAATTGCCTATTTTATAACAAATTTAAAAGTATTAGGACTAACAAAATAAAAGCGATTTTTCCTTTGGGGTGTGGCACTTTCTTTGATTCACAAAAAGAAGCTTCGTTATATACGTTCCAGTACACAACAAAGCTTCCTCTATTCAATTTTCATTCAATTAAAATTATTTTTTATCGTGTTTGCAACAAACCTCATTCGGTTTCGCCCCACATTCAGGACAAGTCTCATCACTTTTTTTGCAGAGATGAAACTCTCCGCCTGCAATCGACAATCCCTTTCCATTGACCAAAGCATCTGCGATTTTCTTCCTTGCTTCTATATAAATGTGTTGCACAGTCCCTCTAGCAATACACATCTGCACCGCACATTCTTCTTGTGTATAGCCGTGCAAATCAATCAAGCGAATGCATTCGTACTCGTCCACTGTCATGATGACATATTCCTCATCTGCGTTGCTGTCCAAAGGAGAAAACCCTATATTTTCAGGCATACGACATACTTTTCGTCTTTTTTTTGGTCGCCCCATCACACGTCCCTCCTTATCATATTTCTTATTTTGTATTTTCAACGTGATTGAATTTTTTAAGCCCAAAACCAATCACCATAATCACAGTATAAAGAATGATATAATATAGTACAGTTACGCCATATGAAACGTACGCAGCCACCATCATAAATAAGGAAGAGAAAATTCCCAAAGCAGGCACAACATAACGAGTAAATGGAGCCAAATGAGTTGCTTTTTTCATTTGCATATAGAAAATTGGAATGTACATTGCATAGATTGTAATGACAGGCAATTCCGAACTGTCAAACGAAAATACACCAAACCAAGGAGCCGTCAAATTCGCACCATAGAAATACACAAGCCATAACCCAGCAATCATCAGTCCGAGTACCGCTGAATTTGTAGGCATATTCGTAGATGGATCGATATTTTTAAATACATGAGGGCTAGGTCCTTCGTTTCTAATTGCGATGGAGTAAAACGCACGGGTACACGCAACCATCAAGCCGTTGATTGTCCCCAAACAAGAAATGACTACGAATACGAATAACGACGTACCCGCCATCTCACCAAAGACATTCATAAATGCAAGTTTTGCCCCTTGCTCGCCATTTTCCATCATAACGCTATTTGCCGCCGCACCGCCAAGACCCATGTAGTATACCATATAAACAATGACTACAAGCACTGTTCCAAATACCAACGCTCGTGGTAAATTTTTCTTTGCATCACGCAACTCTGCATTGATACTCGTTGCACAAATCCAACCTTCGTACGCAAATGCAGTCCCAACTACAGCTGTAAATAATGGGTGTCCACTCACATCGCCAATGACTTGTCCGCTGAAATTTTCAACTAAAATACCACTGGTTGTGCCGTAAAATACACCGAAAATCCCCATCAAAAATAATGGAATCAACTTAATGATTGTCGTGGAAACTTGCAACTTTTCAGACAATTTCGGTGACAATGTATTCGTCACGTAAGAGGAAATCAGTATAAATCCTGCAAGTGTCATGACTTCTGGCCCTACAATATCAAATCCTAGAAGTACACCGATATACCTTGCCGATACCCACGCAAGCACTGAAGTCATTGCCGGGAAATAGATTGTCGCCATAAACCATGCAAATGCGTAGCCATATGTGCTACCGACCAAAACTTCGGCATAGTCAACGATTCCGCTGACTTTTTCATGGTGCGTTGCCAAAATTGCAAAGTTATACGCACAAATGACCATTACCAAACCACCGAGAAACCACGCAAGTAAGCCTTGTGGCAAATTCCCTCCTGTGGCAATGAGTACTTTTTCTGCTTTGAAAAACACACCACTACCGATTACAATACCGATGACCATTGCCGCCGCCATAAATAATCCATACTTCTTTTCTAACTGTACATTGTTTTCTTCCATTTTGTCCACCTTTCATGTTCTTTCAGTATGATAAAAATTAGTACGTTATTAAAAATACCACATAATTAATCAAATATCAATACTTTCCAAAGAATTTTACATACTTTTTTGTATCTAAAAAAATACTAGCAAATTGAATAGTTATTCTTTAAAAAATATCATACGCATAGTATATAGTTTTTTCTATCCCACTATACTGACGAAAAATTTGATTTCTCCACAAAAATATGCATATAAAAACACCATTATTTTCATCTTAGTTTATGCGGTTTGAAATTATATTGTATTTTTTTAAATACATAAACACGTACATTACCATATTTTTCATTGACGAGTTGAAAAAATTATGCTATATTGACTGAGGGTTCCACGAAATGGATACCTTAAAATTCTATTTACTTTAACTAAATTTATACAGGAGGTAGTCAAATGTCAAAATTGTACTATGAAAAAGATTGTAACTTAAATGCGTTGAAAGGAAAAACCGTTGCCATTATTGGTTATGGAAGCCAAGGGCATGCACACGCACAAAACTTAAAAGATAGCGGTGTCAATACGATTATTGGCTTAAGAACCTCTTCTAAAAGTTTTGAAGTCGCAAAAAAAGATGGCTTTGAAGTATACGAAACTGGCGAAGCAGTCAAACGTGGTGATATCATCATGATGCTTGCTCCTGACCAAAACCAAACTGAAATTTACAATGAAAGCATCAAAGGAAATCTTTCTGCTGGAAATTGCTTGGCATTTGCCCATGGTTTTGCAATTCATTTCAATCAAATTACACCACCTGAAGATGTAAACGTATTTATGATTGCACCAAAAGGCCCAGGACACGTTTTGCGTCAAATGTACACTGAAGGCCAAGGAATTCCATGTCTTGTGGCAATACATAAAGATGCAACAGGTGACACGCTTGAAACTGCATTGGCATACGGTGCTGGTATTGGTGGAGCTCGTGCTGGTATTTTTGAAACTACTTTTGAAGAAGAAACAGAAACAGATTTATTCGGTGAGCAAGCAGTCCTTTGCGGCGGTGTTTGTGAGTTGATGAAAGCTGGTTTTGATACCTTAACTGAAGCTGGATATGCACCTGAAATGGCATATTTTGAATGTGTACACGAAATGAAACTCATCATCGACTTAATCTATTCAAAAGGCTTTGATTACATGAGATATTCTATTTCTGATACAGCTGAATACGGCGATTACAAATCAGGTACACGTATCATCACTGAAGATACAAGAAAAGAAATGAAAAAAATGTTGGCAGAAATTCAAGATGGTACGTTTGCAAGCACATGGATTTCAGAAAATAATTCAGGCGGACGTGCACATTTCCTTGCATTGCGTAGAAAAGAAAATGCACATCCAATGATTTCTGTAGGGAAAGAGCTTAGAAAATTGATGAGTTGGTTGAATAAATAATTTTTTATTAGTAAACAAACAAAAACAGCGAGCATTGAAATCATTATGATTTTGGCTCGCTTTTTTCCATAAATATCAATAATCTACCTATAAGAAAGGAGTTCCTTATGGAATCAACATTAAATAGTCACAAAATATTAAGAGGCCCAGAAGCCGCACCGCAACGCTCATTATTTTACGCTTTGGGACTAACAGAAGAAGAAATGTCCCGCCCACTCGTGGGCATTTGCTCTGCACATTCAGAAATCGTGCCAGGGCATATGCACCTCGACAAAGTCACAGAAGCAGTCAAAGCCGGCGTTCGCCTAGCAGGTGGCACACCGATTGTATTCCCTGCCATTGGTGTCTGCGACGGCATCGCTATGGGACATGGTGGCATGAGATATTCTCTTGCGTCTCGTGAACTCATCGCCGATAGTGTGGAGACGATGGCAATCGGACATTGTTTCGATGCGTTGGTACTCGTGCCAAACTGCGACAAAATCGTTCCTGGTATGATTATGGGTGCATTGCGTGTCAACGTACCGTCTGTACTCGTTTCTGGTGGGGCAATGCTTGCCGGTCACGTCAACAATGAAGCAACCAGTTTATCGAGAATGTTTGAAGCCGTTGGCTCATACAAAGCAGGTACAATGGACGATGCTGGACTACTTGAAATGGAACAAAAGGCATGTCCAACTTGTGGTTCATGCTCTGGTATGTTCACTGCAAATTCAATGAATTGCCTGTCTGAAATCCTAGGACTCGCTTTGCCATACAACGGTTCTGCTGTGGCAATTTCTTCTGAACGTACTCGTCTTGCGAAATACTCCGGTATGAAAGTCATGGAGATGATCGAAAAAAATATCCGTCCTCGTGACATCGTCAATCTAAAATCGATTGAAAATGCTTTGGCATGTGATATGGCATTGGGTTGTTCGTCGAATAGCGTATTGCATTTGCTCTCAATTGCCAATGAAGCCCACGTCGATATGAATTTGGATTTGATCAATGAAATTTCAAAACGCACACCGAATTTATGTAAATTAAGCCCAGGTGGCACGCATCATATAGAAGATTTGCACGCAGCAGGCGGTGTGCCAGCGGTCATGAAAGAACTTGCAAAAAAAGACTTGATACATACTGATTTGATGACAGTGACAGGGAAAACGGTCAAAGAAAACTTGGGAAATGTCAAGAATTTGAATCATGAAATCATCAAAGACATTGATTCGCCAAATTCAGCTACAGGTGGCATTGCCATTTTATTTGGGAATATTGCCACTGGTGGAGCTGTGGTCAAGCGTTCTGCCGTTGCTCCTGAAATGTTGCAACATACAGGGACTGCAAAAGTATACTACAGCGAAGAAGAGTCGATCAAAGCCATTTTCGATGGCGAGATCAAAGATGGGGACGTCGTGGTTATTTTATTTGAAGGGCCAAAAGGCGGACCAGGTATGAGAGAGATGCTTTCACCGACGTCAGCTCTAGCCGGTATGGGGCTAGATAAAACCGTGGCACTCATTACGGATGGGCGGTTTTCAGGGGCGACAAGAGGAGCGGCAATCGGTCATGTATCGCCTGAAGCTGCACAAGGTGGAGAGATTGGTTTGATTCAAAATGGGGATAAAATCGAGATTGACATTACAAATGGTACCATGAATTTGATGGTTTCAGATGAAGAGCTTGAAAAACGCAGAAGTGAAGTGAAGTTGCCACCACTACGCAATCCAGGTGGGTGGTTGTCGAGGTATCAAAAGTTGGTTTCTTCAGCGGGGGAAGGTGCGATTTTGTCGAGTTACAAAGAGTTTGAGGGTTAAGGGAATATTATAAAAAGATGGAGACCTTGGGGCTTTGCCCCAAACCCCACCACTTTTTGGAAAAAGTGGACAAAAACTTTATTTGTGTTCGCCTAAGTACGTGCAAAAATTGTAAGATTTTGCAAATATTAAGGTTGGCGTAACTATTCAGAACCCCCTTATATTTTTGAGATAAAACGAAAATTCTGTATATTATTCACTGATTTATTGCATATCAGGCTTATTATTCGCTAAGTATTCAAAATTATAAACGATAAAGTTACTTTTTTAGGTAGCTGAACAATTATAGGTTAGCACAAATAAAGTTTTGATCCAACTTTTTTAAAGGTGTTTGGTGGCAGAGTTTGAGACAGCGTCTCAAGGTCTTTTCTTTTTTTCTTTTTTTCTTTTTTCTTTTTATTACTGCTTTTACCTTCAATTCACTATTTCCGTCGCAACCATTTCCCCTTTCACCACACGCAACACTTTCCTAATAAAAACGAAACACGCAATGAAAGCAATCACTTCTGAAAGCGGAAACGCAAACCACACAAACCTCAAATTCCCTGTCAAAGACAACAAATATGCCATCGGCATTAAGATAACAGCTTGTCTTGCTACAGAAACCGCAAGGCTATACTTTCCACGTTGCAACGATTGGAACACCGCACTGCAACTGATATTATGTGCAGCTGTGACAAAGCAAATGGAAATCGTCCGCAACGCTGGAACACCTATTTCCAGCATGTCTTCTGACGCATCAAACATCAATAAGAAAAATTCAGGGAAAGTCAAATAAAACAGCATTCCTGTCGTCATAAAAGTAATGGCTGTCAGCACACCCAATCGCACCGTCGCCGTAATCCGTTCGTAATTTTTCGCCCCGTAATTGTATGCAATGATTGGAATAATGGCATTGTTTAGCCCAAATACAGGCATCATACAAAGATTTTGCAACTTGAAACATACCCCATACACTGCCACAGCTGTCGGTGTGAACGTCGCCAAAATAGCGTTGATTACAAAAATCATGACCGATCCCAGCGACATCATCAAAATAGACGGCAACCCTATCGAAAAAATTCTTTGCAAGATTTCAAATGTCGGCAACATTTTATTCACCGAAAATGCAATCTCCTTATTTTTTTTGAAATTGAAATACAACCCAATACAACAAGATAAGAATTGAGACAAAACCGTTGCATATGCCGCCCCTTTGATGCCCATCGCAGGCACACCAAACATACCGAAAATCAATATCGGGTCGAGTATGATATTGGCAATGGCTCCCGTGCATTGTCCATACATATTGTACATCGTTTTCCCTGTCGATTGCAATAATTTCTCTGTTGCCACTTGCATACAAAGTCCAAAAGAAGCGAATACACAAATTTGCAAGTACGACTTTGCCAATTCAAAAATTTCAGGATCGTCTGTCTGCATGGCAATGAATGGATCGAGCAAAAAGATACCAACGAAAACGAAGACAACCCAAATGGCAACTGCCAAAAATAAATTGACACTCGCTACTTTATTTGCAAATTCAACATTTTTCGCCCCCAAACTCTTTGAAATCAATGCATTGACACCGACTCCCGTACCAACAGAAACGGCAATGATTAAATTTTGCATAGGGTAAGCAAGCGATACTGCGGTCAAGGCATTTTCGCTGATTCTTGCAACAAACATACTGTCGACGGTGTTGTATAACGCTTGGATGACCATAGAGACCATCAAAGGCCACGCCATATGAAATAGCAACGTCTTAATTTCTTCTGTTCCCATTTTATTTTCTTTCTTCACTGCTGTTGTCATAATGCTTCCCTTTCATAGTTTTTATAAAATACAAGAAAAAGACTTGCCGAAACAAGTCTTTTTCAAAAAATGTGATATCACTTCAAATTATTTCATAGAATCAGTAGAGCCAATGACATCTTTGATTTTTCCTTCGATCAAAACTTGAATGGAATCTCTTGCTGCACCCAAGTAACCTCTAGGGTCAAAAGCAGATGGATTTTCAGCAAATGATTTACGTACTGCTGCAGTCATTGCCAAACGGATGTCTGTATCCATATTGATTTTGCATACTGCCATGCTAGATGCTTTTCTAAGCATTTCAGCAGGAATCCCTTTTGCTCCTTTTAATTGTCCGCCGAATTGATTACAAGTTTCGATAGACGCAGCATCTACAGAAGACGCACCGTGAAGCACGATTGGGTAATTTTTCACGCCAACTGCTTCTAATTTTTCAGTAATCGCTTGAAGACGATCAAAGTCAAGTTTTGCATCGCCTTTGAATTTGTATGCACCATGGCTTGTGCCGATTGCAATCGCCAAAGAATCCACACCTGTACGTTGGATAAAATCAACTGCTTGGTCAGGATCAGTGTAAGTTGCATTTGCTGCATCTACTACAACGTCATCTTCTACACCAGCAAGTTGGCCAAGTTCCGCTTCAACTGTCACACCTTTTGTATGAGCGTAGTCAACGATTTCTTTTGTTTGTTTTACGTTTTCTTCGTAATCCAAGTGAGAACCATCAAACATTACAGAAGTAAAACCGTGAGAGATACATTCTTTACATACTTCAACACTTGGGCCATGATCCAAATGGAGAGCAATGTCAATGCCAGTTTCAGCAACTGCAGCATCTACCATACCTTTTAAGTAGAGTGGGTGAGCATATTTCAATGCACTTTTTGACACTTGCAAGATAACAGCTGAATTTTGAGCTTTTGCCGCTTCTGTCACTGCTTGGATAATTTCCATGTTGTTGATGTTGAACGCTCCGATTGCATAGCCGCCTTTGAACGCTTTTTCAAACATTTCTTTCGTTGATACCAAAGCCATAATTAAGCACCTCTTCCTTTTTTATGTTGCATACATAGTTTATGATTTACCTTTACACTATATTTTCTACAACTTTTCTTCAATTTTTAATGATATACAAAGTACAGTATACGCATTTTTTGATAAAATATAGATAGTTGCTATTGAAATATCAATACAATGAATGTAAGTGTAAAGATTTATTCCATATCAAATTATAATACTTAATTTGCAATATGGCAATAGTGAAGTTGCATTTTTTTTGGAATAATGATAAATTTTAGTGAAGAATTGCAAGGGAGGGCAAAAAAATGAGATATATTTTGGTTATATTTGGCATATTGGGACTCGATTTGTCTACAAAAAAATTAATTTCTGAGCAAATGGAGATTGGTGAAGAAAAGGAAATCATCAAAAATACGTTTTATTTCCGCCATATCAAAAATACAGGGTTTGCATATCACAAATTCGCAGGTCAAAGAAAACTGATTTTGTCTTTGACAAGTGCCATTATTGGGATACAAACATTTTTGTTGCACAAAAAGATACAAGAAAAAAACAAAGGGCTTTCCATGGCACATGCTGTCATTATGGGTGGGGCCTTGGGTAATTTTTTAGAGCGTTGGAAAAAAAATCACGTCACCGATTTTTTGTTCATCAAAAAAGGGAGCAATGCCCCAATATTTAATATCGCAGACCTTGCTCTCTTTTTTGGATTTTTACTGTATTTCTTTCATATGAACAAAGAAGATTAAGACATCTGTTCTTCTAGTTCCTCTAGTTCCTCTGGTGCTTCTCGTGCTTCTCGTGCTTCTCGTACTTTTGGTATTTCTAGTTCTTCTAGTACCTCTAGTTCTTCTAGTTCTTCTAGTTCTTCTAGTTCCTCTAGTTCTTCTAGTTCTTCTAGTTCTTCTAATTCCTCTGGCACTTCTGGTACTCCTCGTGCTTTTGGTACTTCTTCTACTTCCTCTTCCTCACCAAAAACAGAAAGTTGTTCCTCCATCATCTTCGATTCAAAAATGTAATTTGTCCCCTCATACGCTTCTGGTGGAATGTGAATGTCGATCGTTTCATCGAATTGCGTCAAGGTTTGTTCGATATAATATCGTTGTATTGTGATGTATTCATCGTCATAAGGAAAACTATTCCCTACATTATTGACCACGATTTCCAAAATACGTGTAAGATCCATTTGTAGCGATACCGGTGTGCCATCGTGTTCTATCGTCAGTGTAAAAGAAATGTTTGGCACACCCTCATACGCACTCTTATCCAACTCGCTACCACCTGCTAAGGCAAAATAATTGAAATCTTGGAGAAAGTCATATACATCAGTTGATGGAACCGTTCCTAAGACTTCTACATTCGTTTTTGTCGCCCCTCCAAAAGTAAAATCTCTGCCATATGAAAGCATATGCTCAAATACATACGGAATATAGTACACATTTTCCAAATGATATGTACGTTCAAAACTAGCATTTCGCCCTGTCCACATTTCTCTCTTTATATAAACGTTAAATTCTTCGCCCATTTGTTCAAAATAATACTGTGTATTTTCTTCGATATCTTCTCTAGTGGATTGGAAATAAATATCCCCTGTTAGCGTTGGGTATAAATTGAATTGGATATCTGCGTCAATATATCCCCCTAATATATCATCTCCCATATGGCTGAAAACATATAATTCACCTGCAAAGCCTTGTACATTTTCCAAGCGTTTCGATAACATTTCTACATACTTCGTCGGTGAGTCGTATTTCGGTTCGTACTCGATATTGTCACCTAAAACGGCAACGAAAAAAACCCTACCAAAGACATATAAAATGACCATTGCAGACAATATCGCAAAAAAATTAATCTTTTTTTCATTCATACAGACCACCTCCTCATTGAGTAAGTTCGTTGTTGCTATCACCCCAACAACTCTCGCACCACTTCCCCCGCCAAAATCATCCCCGCAACTGGTGGCACAAAAGCAATACTCGCTGGAATTTGTCTCTTGCCCGATTCCTCCGAGTCCGACGGTGCCAAAGGCAACTCCTTAGAATACACAACCCTCACTTTTTGTATGCCACGCTTTTTCAACTCTTTCCTCATGACTTTAGCCAGTGGACAAACACTCGTTTTTTCAATATACTCAATCTCAAATAACTCTGGATGGAGCTTATTCCCCGTCCCCATGGAACAAATAATCGGCACGCCCACACCCCTCGCATTTTCAATCAAGAGCAATTTCGACGTCACCATATCAATGGCATCGACAATATAATCATACTCCGATAAATCAAAATCCACAGCCGTCTCTTTCGTATAATACATTTCATGTGCAGTGACATCAGCCTGAGGCAAAATCTCTAAAATACGTGATTTCATCAGACTCACTTTCGCTTGCCCAATCGTTTTTGACGTTGCAATCAGCTGACGGTTGCAATTCGTCACAGAAACCGTATCGCCATCGACTAGGCTGATATGCCCTATGCCACTGCGTGCGAGGGCTTCCGCTACAAACGACCCCACTCCACCAATGCCAAATACAATGACCTTACTATTTTGTAATTTGTCAAGTCCGTCAGTGCCAATCATCAGCTCTGTCCTTGACAATGCATGTAAATTATTCGTTTCCATTTTCGTTGTCCCTCTTGAATTTCCTCTTTTTCTTCCATATCAGTGGTTGGTACGTGTGGAAAATCTCATTCGCCACTTTATCGCCCACATGGTCAAACTCCCCTTTGATGATGATATCCGCTTGATCCTTGACTTTTTGCGGTGCATCTGCCAAAGCAAACGAAAGATCCGCCGACTTCATCAAATCGAGATCATTGTCTGAACCGCTAAATAAAATCATCTTTTCTTGCGGTGTACGCTCGAGCAAATGCTCTGCCATATATTTTCGGCTGACTGCCCGATCGTAAATTTTGAAATTGCAATACCCCTCTGACACCTCCATGGTATCTCTTGTGATGTAGAGTTCATTTCTCGTATCGAGTTCACGCAATTCTGCTTCCACGATATCGGCAACGATCATTTCTATGATCAACACGAACGAAATGACGACACCATGCCCATCATACCGCCCATACACATAATGGCGGTGTGGTAGTTTTTTCCGCTCCTCGAAGGCCTTTTTTTCTGCCACAGAATCGACATCTTTATAATACGTAAACATGACATCATTCCATATGACATGTTGGAAATAATTGACCTTCATGCCACGCAAAAGACGTTCGATCCTTTTGACCATATCACCGTAAATCCCGTGGTAAATCAAATGTTTCTTCGTTTCCATATCGTAAAGCACAGCCCCGTCCATTGCAATGACAGGCAATTTCAGATGGACATCCCCCATGTGTTCTTGCAAAAAAGCAGGTGTCCTCGAAGAAATAATCGACAACGCAATGCCTTCTCGTAAGAGTTGGTTCAGCTCGAAGGTACAAAATGGCGTAATACCCTCGCCAGCTTGGTAGAGTACTTGGTCGAATTTCGCAATGAAGATGTAGTCTTTTTCTCTGCGACGGGGCATGTGAATCCGATTGACAATCAAGGCAACCGTTGCACCGCCGACCGTTTCCAATGCACGGAAAAATCCCGCTCGTAGTGTGGAATGTTCCGTCGGAATGAGTGTCACGCATAAAAATACAATGGCCGCCAAACCGCCTGTACTACTTTGTTTGAGTAAAATACTCGTATAAATTACAGGAATGATCATAATCGATATAACCATATAATGTAGCCATATATACGACAACGGAATCCACATTTCCAGACAATACGCCACCAAAACACCGAACACCACACCTGAAAGCGTGCCAATGACACGCACCAAGGAAATTTCAACGGAGTCTTGCATTTGTTGTTGTATGCCGATGATTGCCGTGATGATTGCAATAATCGGTGTGTTTGCAAGACCGCAAAGGTAGCTAAATGCCAAACAAATTGCCACAACGATTGCTGATTTTATAATCCGAAAACCAATGCGTGGCAGTAGATATCGAATGTTTATTTTTTTTGAATTTTCGTGCATCATGAATTGTGTTTGCATATCGATTGATACCCCATTTTTTTAATTTTTGTAATTATTGACTGCTGAATAAGTGAAAGATTTTAAAATCAAGAGATAAAACCTTGAGACTCCGTCTCAAACTCTGCAACCAAACACCTTTGAAAAAGTTTGACCAAAACTTTCATTTTTGCAGCCATTAGTGTACTGAAAAACTTCTAAAAGAGAATATTTCAACATTATCTGTTTAGGGGACTGAATAATTACTATTTTTATTGATTTTACACTCTAAGAAAGAAATGCCGTCCCCTCCGCTACGATGGACACACCGCCTTTGAGTACGATTTTTTTCGGAAAATGCACTTCGTCGAGTTCCACAAAAACAGACATCACACCTCCTTTTTGCTCACAAAATGTAGTGCAGTTTTCGTTTCGTTTTTGGGCTTCGTAAATGCCAATGGCAGATGTACCACTGCCACAACCATGCTCAAAAATACCGCCAAACCCTTTCAGATAGACGTACGGCATAAGCGTTTTCTTTTGTGGATTCCAAAGTAAAATACCAAATGCTTCGCCGAGCAGTTCTTCTTTTGCCCATGCATTTGCCATTTCTTCCACTGTCGCTTGTGAGAGGTCGTCTCGTTCTATGATGATATGCGAGATGCCTAAAAATTGAACGACCGTACAAGTATAGACTGTACCGCCAAAGGGGAAATCCGTTGTTTCAATGGCAATCGGCAAAGGCATTTCTATCGTGCCTGCATAGCCCTGTTCTGTTTTTTCCATCGAACAAGAAAGGAGCGTTTCCGCTCCAGAAACTTCCATGAAAAACGCTTTGACCTCGCCTATTTTTGCATCTGGAAGTTGTGTGTGCATGCCATATGCACCGAGGGAAATCGTGGCATTGCCACAAAATTCACCTGCCATCATACGCAAGCCAAAATCTGCTTTTTTATTTTTAGGTAGCATAAGAAAACCGCACTGTTCCCCGCCAATATGGCCGTATGCGATCAGTTCTTTGCCGACGGTGTATTGGTGTTCTATGGGGACAGGGGTTTTCACGAGTACTGTCATATTTTGCGTTGGACTGCATTTGACAAATTCTACTTTAGTAGGCAACTTCATCTGCACAACCTTTCTTGGGTGACGTTATTGAGGTATTGTGGTACCAATTAAATATTGCCAAAATTATTGTTTTATCGAGAGCGGGCGACCACAGGTCGCCCCTACGGGCGTTGCGTAAATTTATTTTTCATTGAAATTACGAAATATTTTAGGCGACCTCCGGAAACCTAAGTGCCAAGATTTTCGTAAGCTGTGCTTCGAGGGTACATTTATTTCGGCAGGTTTGGACAGCGTCCACGGTCTTAAAAAATAAGTCTCTAAATAATTACTTTTTACAATATTAAATTGAGAAATATTATAAACTCTTCAATTCTGTCATCAATTTTTCAAAACGAGGCAAAGCCCTCTCAATCGTTTCAGGGGCAACGCAATACGCCATACGCACATACCCACTGCAACCAAATGCACGTCCTGGCACGACTAAAATTTGATGATTCCTAGCCATTTCAACGAATTTCGTTTCGTCTGCCATAGGTGTTTTTACCCAAAGATAAAACGCACCCATAGGCTCTGTACAATCGTAACCGAGTTTTTGCAAACCTTCATAGAGCATATCTCGATTTCGTTTATAAAAATCAATGTCACCAAGTGAATATACACAATGTGACACCGCACGTTGCATCAAAGATGGTGCGTTGACAAAGCCCAAAACACGTGTCGCTACGGCAATGCCTGATAGCGTTTCCTCAAAATCAACAATCGCATCAGGCACTACAAGATAACCAATGCGTTCCCCTGGCAACGACAGCGATTTCGACCATGAATACCCAATGATTGTATTGTCGTAATACTCCGTAAGGAAAGGCATTTCTTTCGTTTCCTCTGTATACAACAATTCACGATATGGTTCATCAGACAATAAGTAAATGTCTGTGCCAAATTCTTTTTGCTTTTCTTCCAATACAGAAGCGATCCCCTTGATCGTTTCTTCAGGATAGACAACCCCTGTTGGATTGTTTGGTGTATTGACGATGACAATTTTCGTTTTTTTTGTGACACACGCTGAAAATGCTTCCATGTCAGGCAAAAATGATGGTGGGTTCGGTGGCACAACGACGAGTTTTCCAAATACGTTGTTCGTATAATTCGTATACTCCCCAAAAAACGGAGCAAATACCACAACTTCCTCCTCAGGATTCATAAGCACTCTCATGATTGTATTGATTCCACCTGCTGCCCCTACGGTCATGGCGATATTTTGTTCTGAAAAGTGCGTCGCAAATCGACGATTTAAGGAATCGGCAACTGCTTTTCTGACATCATCATAGCCAAGGTTATTCATGTACCCATGCACCATCGTCGGAGCATCTTCTTCTAGTACGTGCAAAAGAGCTGCTTTTACTGTTTCTGGCGGTTCTAAATTTGGATTGCCCAAGGAAAAATCACAAATATTATTTTTGCCGTATTGCTCTGCTAATTTTTTGCCTTCTTCAAACATTTTGCGTATTTCTGAACTGCCTGCAATCGTTTGTTTCATTGACTCAGAAATCATAAAATAACTCCTCTCTTTCCTTAGCCATCACGTCTCATAATTGCAGAAGTGCGTTGAAATCTATCATGTACTGCCACTTGTGCCACGTCCAAATCGTCCACTGAAATCAGTACTGTAATTTTAATTTCAGAAGTAGAAATCATTTGAATATTGACTCCTGTATCATACATTGCTTCAAATAAATTTGCGGCAATGCCTGAATTTGTCGCCATACCTGCCCCAACTACAGAGAGTTTTGCTACATTGCTATCGTGTGTAATTTCTCTTGCAGTGAGTTGGTCACGGCGTTCTTCTAATAATTTTAGTGTTTTGTCGGCATCTTCTTTTGCCACTGTGAAAGAAATGTCTTGTCTGCCATCACTGCCCGTTGATTGTAATATAATGTCGACATTGACTTTTTCTTTTCCTAATAAAGAAAACACTTCAAATGCTTTGCCAGGCTCATCTTTTAGCCCAAGCACAGACACACGACACACATTTTTATCGGCAGCAATTCCACTAATTAACATTCTTTCCACTTTACATTCCTCCTTGACTTCAGTTCCTGCTTTGTCTTCCATACTTGAAAGCACCATTAGTTTGACGTTATATTTTTTTGCAAGTTCCACAGAACGACAATGTAGAACTTTTGCCCCCAAAGAAGCCAATTCTAGCATTTCATCGTAGCTGATTTCATCTAATTTGACTGCATCTTTTACGACACGAGGGTCAGCAGTATACACACCATCAACGTCCGTATAAATCTCACACACATCGGCATGTGTTGCCGCTGCAAGTGCCACAGCTGATGTATCAGAACCACCTCTACCAAGCGTTGTGACATCGCCCAAACCGTTGATTCCTTGGAAGCCTGTAATGACAACGACATTGCCACGCTCGAGTTCGTATTCGATTTTTTGCGTATCAATCGTACGGATTCTCGCATCGCTATATTTATTTGTACTTTCAATACCCACTTGTTGTGCATTCAAAGAAATGGCACGCCCCCCGAGGGAATGAATTGCCATCGCCATCAAGGCCACTGATTGTTGTTCTCCAGTAGAAAGTAACATATCCATTTCACGGCGACTCGGTTTTGGTGAAATTTCTTTCGCTTTTTGTATGAGTGAATCCGTGGTTTTTCCTTGGGCTGATAGTACGACAATGACATCATGTCCTTTGTTTTTCGTTGCCATAATCGTTTCTGCTACGTGTAAAATGCGTTCTGCATCTGCCACTGAACTACCGCCATATTTTTGTACTATTAACATTACTTGTTTCCTCCATCTTCCTCTACTTCTACTGTTGCTCCTACTGGATCGGCTTTCAAAAGGTATAGCGTCCAGTGGTCTTTTAGCGTTTGCAAATATGCCTCCATCTGTTTTTGGAACATAATTTTATTTTCTTCGAGTACGACTGCCATCAAAGTAGAGCCAGCCCCACTCAGATACACACCGACTGCACCGAATTTTTTCGCTTTTTCAAATATTTCTTCCATATTAGGAATCAATTTACTACGGTACGGTTGGTGAATGACATCTTCCATAGCAACTGCCAATTTGTCGAATTGTTTCGTGTACATTGCCGCTGTCAAAAGTGCCGTCCTCGAGCTCGAAAAAATGATGTCGTCTCTCGTGTAGGTTTGTGGCAAAACTGCCCTCGCCTCATGTGTCGACATCGGAAATTCAGGCACCATCGTCGCAAACACCAATTCGTCAGGCACAGGCACTGGAATATAAGAAAGGTCATTTTCATTTTGCACACCAATGACCATACCGCCAAAAATAGCCGGTACGACGTTGTCAGGATGCCCTTCCATTCTTGCAGCAATCTCTGCAAGTTCTACCTTTGTACAAGGGAAATTCGCCAACGCATTCGCAGCCAAAAGACCGCCCACGATGCAACAAGCACTGCTCCCCATTCCTCTGACCATTGGTATGTAATCTTCTTGCGTCATTTTGATGTTTGGCATTTTCAAGTTTTTTTCCTTAAAAAATTGCACCATCGTCTCGTAAATCAAGTTGTCTTTGCCAAGCGGAATTTCGATTTCTTGCGGTCGCAACACCTCGATAAACTCCTCTTCTTGCACCTCAACTTCTTCTACCCAAATATGATTGTATTTTGTGAGAGCAACACCAATGGAATCAAATCCCGACCCCATATTGGCTGACGTTGCTGGTACTTTAATATGTAACATAAGCTCATCCTTCCTATTGTCTGGCAATCATTTTCAGTGCTTGCACGCCCTGTAATTGCTCAATCGTTTGGGTCAATTCGCCCAAAGTCCCTTCCATATCTTTCGTTTCAATGGCAATCGTCAAATACGCAACGCCATTGATTGGAATCATCTGGTTGATGGTCAAAACGTTCGCCCCTTTGTCGGCAATGCCATTTAAAATAAGAGACAATAACCCTGCTTTGTCCGTCAAAGTAATGCCCATTGTGACCGTTCGTCCTACGGTATGTTCGTAAAATGGTTGGACGCTGTCTCGGTATTTGTAAAATGCACTTCGGCTGATCCCCACTTCTGCGACTGCTTCTTGAATTGAGGTCGATTGCTTGCTCTCTAATATTTGTTTGACTTCTATGACTTTCAAAAATATTTCAGGTAAAACCGATTTTTCTACAATAAAGTAGTTTTGCTCTTGGCTCATATACGTTCTCCTTAGCGATACGGTTTGAGGGTATTGTTTGAATAATATATGAATTGAGTATACCACATTTATGAAAAAAAAACAATACCTTTTTTCCATGAGTGGTAGACGTTTTTCCACGGGACACATAGAACGCATCTACCGATTGCATTCCAGAAAACCGCTATATTCTTAAAACCCATCACATTACATCTTTTATAAATACAATCGTCGACAATTAAAAACTTTTCTAAAATTTACATTTGAGTCATTATATAGGCACAAAATTATAAAATCATATGCAATAGTACTATAAAACAACATTATTTCACCGCAAATGATTGTTCGCATTGTATTTAATGGTGTACACAACCAAAAAATCCATACATATATTGACAACTATTTCCTTTGGCTTTCGCCGATGGAATAACCCATTTAAAAAATTTGTCTAATTTCAAAAAATCACTTGACAAGTCGTATATTGTCCTGTATAATGATAAATGTTCCTTGACTGAGTGGGTGTAGCTCAGCTGGATAGAGCGTCTGGCTACGGACCAGAAGGCCGCGTGTTCGAATCATGTCACCCACACTAAAAAAGGTGTAAGCCTTGCAAACACCTTAGAGTGATGAATTTCCATTTTGGGATTTCATCACTTTTTTTGTTTTCACATAATTACTAGTTCTGTGTACTATGAACAAAATATTAATTTTTTTTCTTATTTGTAAAAAAACTATTTACAAATACTTCTTTTCAGTATATAATAGTGGTAACAAACTATGAATTGGAAAGGTACACTATGAAAAAGAATAGCAAAATGAAATATACACAAGTACTTTCAGATTGGAAACAAACCTTAGAAACACCAAGACTTACCTTGTCTACAAAACATATCGTCGGTCTCACCGTTGTGGGTGCCATCGGCATTACGCTTTTATGCAACACTTCAAATGAATTCGTGGCAACGAAAGAAACGCTCCTTGCAAGCGAAAAAGAATTGCAACAATCACAATTGAAAAATCAACTCTTGCAAGAAGAAAATCGAACTGTCATAGACCCAAGCATTGACAACGAACAACTCGAATTGTTGGAAGAAAAAGCGTTTTTGCTTGAGGAAAAAATACTCGAACTCGAACAAATCAAAACGACTTTGAGTGAACAATTGCAAGAAGTCTCTGCGATTGCACCGATGTCTTTGGTTACTGCTGTAGAAACTTCTTTGACAGTAGAAGAGATGGAGATAGAACCAGAAACAACACGGTTTGTCCCTGTAATCAAAACGAGTTATCAGCAAAATGTTTTCGTTTCGGATCAACTCAATCGCATTGATACTTTGTATGACCAAACGAATTTAGAATTTACAGCCATCGCCACAGAAGCCATTGAGACACTCTCTGCGTATTCTGACATTCCAAGTGGCTCTCCTGTCATTGGTGGCATATTTTCTTCACCATACACACCGACAGGCCTTGGCGGTCGCATTCATAAAGGTGTCGATTTTTCTACGAATAGCCAAATACTACCTGTCGTTGCCACAGCGGCTGGTACGGTCGTATTTTCAGGGGCAGATGCCGGTTTTGGCAATCACATTATCCTTGACCATGGAAACGGATTTCGTACGTTGTATGCCCACCAAACGAAAAATATGGTCTCTGTAGGCGATCTTGTGACGAAAGGGCAACAAATCGGAACGACTGGCAGTACAGGGTTTGCCACAGGGGTACATTGTCATTATGAAATTACATTAAATGGTGCGTACCAAAATCCTGTTGATTACTTATAAAACAAAGGGCTATTGCAATCAATAAACTGCAATAGCCCTTTTTCTATTTTACATCATTCTTTCTTGCCACGTCGTCGCATCGATATATTCCATGATATGGCATTCACACTGCCCATCTTCCACATCGATAATGGCAAACGTTGGCACACGTGAATCTCGTGGATAAGAAATGCTCCCTGGATTCAAAAACGAAACGCCATTGATTTCAGTCAAAAAAGTGGCATGTGTATGCCCAAATAATACCATGTCCCCCTCATGAATGTCAGCAAGGTCTGCAAGCGATTGCAATGTCGTATACACCCGTTCTTTATGCCCATGCGTCAATATAAATGTCACACCGCCGATATGTGCTTTTTGAATGAGCGGTGTGCGGTCATAATCGTTATTGCCACGCACATTAAATAATGGAATGTCTGGGAATTTATTTTCAATTTTTTCTGCATCGTCTGTATGATCGCCCAAGTGAAAAATAAAATCAACATCTTCCATCTCTTCAATGACAGCAATCATATTTTCCATATCTGCATGAGAGTCACTAAATACAAGAATCCTCACGATTCCAGCACCCCTTTCAAAAGCAATTTCATCTCTTCGAGTGCTTTCCCTCGATGGCTGATTTTGTTTTTTTCTTCGTTTGTCAATTCCGCCAAATACCGATCTTGGTCGGGCAAGTAAAAAATCGGATCGTAACCAAAGCCAAATTCCCCTCTGACCTCTAGCCCGATTTCACCCTCGATTGTCCCAAGTGTCGAAAGTGTACGGCCATCAGGAACTGCCGCTGCAATGCAACTCACAAAGCGAGCCGAACGTGCATTGCCCAAAAGTCCTTCTAGTTTTGAAAAAATAGCCGGGAACCGTTCAGGGTAAGGCGTATCCTCACCCATAAATCTTGCGGAGTAGACACCTGGTGCTTTGTCCATGGCATCGATTTCCAAGCCCGAATCATCAGCCAACGTCAATTTCCCACTGACTTTCATGATTTCCACAGCTTTTTTCATGGCATTTTCTTCAAAAGTCGTGCCATCTTCTACGACATCAATATGAATGTCTGCTTCTTCCATAGTCACTACATTGACATTCAAATCTTTTAAAATTTCCTTGACTTCTACAATTTTCCCTTTGTTCTTCGTTGCAAAAATAATGGTTTCCATAAGTCACTCCTAATATCTTACTTCGTACGTTTTCACAAGTTCAATGATGGCATTTGCAATATTTTCAGCCATCAATTCTTGGTTGCTATCGCTACTGACTTTTGCAGCATCATCAGGGCTTGTCAAAAAGCCAATTTCCACCAATACCGTAGGGATAGAAGAACGATTGAGAATGATATAATCGGTATCTTCTTTTATGCCACGATCGGTTGTACCAAGTGCAGATACAACTGCTCCTTGTACTGCTTCTGCAAGGGCTTTGCTCGTCAATTTGTCGCTTGAGACACCCACTTCATTTTCATGTACCATATAAAACGTCTCTGTTCCATTCGGTGCTGGACCAACAATCGATGCATTGTGATGAACAGAAATCATCATATCTGCCACTTCCGTTGCCACTTGTGGTCGCCATACGAGTTCAGGATAAATGTCAGTCACTCTCGATTGGTAGATTTTGATTCCGCTGCCCGCCAAATATTTTTCGATTTTCAGTACCAATGACAAATTGAGGTCTTTTTCGACCAAACCATAGCCCGAAGTGCCAGGGTCTTGTCCACCATGACCAGCGTCAATGAATAAAATCGTATCGTAAACTTCTTTTGGATTTTTGATATAGATGTCGCAACTATTGTACGTTTTTTCCATCTCATATGCATTGTACTGGCTTTGTTGAATGGAAAATACAGTTTTGCCACCCACGACTTTGACTTCTATACTTTGTACAGAATCTGTGTCGAAATAAAAGATTCCCTCACCAAATATTGCAGTATAATCGTTTGGCAATATGTATTCATAATACCCCAAAGTATGCATGTCATTCGTTTCCACGTCGGAAATCTCAAAATCGATATTGCCTGACAGCGAAAATGAATTGGTCACAGGGTTATACGTAATATTGCTGACACCTGATTCTTTCATTTCTATTGTAAATTGATTGCCGTCTTGCCTTGTAAAATAAATCGTATCTGGATCGATTGTAATCGTGATACGCAATATTTTACCCTCAATCTCTTCGATATGCAAGCCCTTCATATATTTGAAACCGCTTACATTGTGGTCGTGGCTTGCCTCTGATTCCACATTTGGAATATCAATTGTAATTTGTGAAGGCGAAAATGTATAATTGACGCTCGGTGAAATTGGGGCATTGCTTGTGATTTCTAGGGTATCACTCGTTGTGCCACTCGTCGGTTTGATTGTATTCACCATAATCGTATCAAATGCAAGAATGAGTTCCGTACCATCTGCATTGCGGAGCAAATCATAGTCACAAGCCCAAAAATCATCATGCAAATCGAATACGACTCTCGTGCTGGTCTGTCCGTCTATCACATGGAGTGCAGAACGCACCGCAGAAACAATTTCGCTATTGGTATGCTCAATCAACGGTTGGAGCGTGGTTGTCGATTGTGGAATGTCGATGATAATTTTAGAAGCGTCGGTTGTCGTCTCTATAAAATTTGTCATAGGCGAGGATGCTTTGATGTAGAAAATTTGCAAATCTTCTGTAGAAAGCGGTGTCGCAACTGTATGTACAATCGGAATTGCTTCCGTATCCGTCACAGTTGAGCCATTGTTTGTACCTGTGTTTGGTGTCGTTTCTTCTGGCAAAGTTTCTGGTGTTGCCTCTGGTACTTCTTGAATTTCTGGCATCTCACCGATATACACAGTACGTGTATCATTGTCCCAATTGACTTCCAAATTGAGGGCTTCTGCCAAGGCACGCACCGGCAACATCGTACGTCCGTTGATGAGCATCGGCGGTACATCGAGTGCAAATTCGGTGTCATTTTGGTATGCGGTTTCGCCATCTATTGTAAATGTTGCAATGGTATCTGGTGTCACAGCAAATACTTGTCTCGTGTCACCGTTCCAAACCGCCTCACCGCCGAGTGCTTCAACAATCAAACGCATCGGCAACATCGTACGTCCGTTGATGACAATCGAGGGCATGTCCTCTGGCAAAAGTTCCTCGTTGTCGATCATAATTGTAACTTCCTCGGCGTAATACCAAGTCGTGTTATAATTGTACGTCAACTGCATTGAAATAATTTCAGCAAAAGCGGTATGTACACACATCAGTATCAATAACAACGTAACAGTTCCTACATATTTTAATTTTTTCATAATTTCCTCCAAGAATCGAATAGAATCCGTGTGTACGTCCATACAACAACTTGTATTTTACAAGTCGCATATCACAGGTAGAAACACACACACTATACTAGCATAACAAATTTTACGAATTTTACAAGAAAAAAATCTTTATTTTAGAGGAAAACTTGATTTTTTAATATAATTGTAATATTATAGGCATATTTCTGTAGATTTTAAAAACCACTGATTCTCAAAACAGAGAAAATCAGTGGTTTCAATAAAAATATAAGAGTGTCAGTCGACCAAAAGTACACCCCTACAACTTGAAATTTCAGGTGTAGGGGCGACCTGTGGTCGCCCGCTCTCGATAAAACGATAATTTTGGCAATATTTAGTTGGTATCTCAATAGAATCAAATTCGATCAATACACCTTACATTCCGCCACAAGGGTGCATTGCCGAATCCGTTGTATGATCCGTTTCATTTTTCATACACAAATGCACAGCCCCCACTTTGAAGGCGAGTGGCAATGCCAAAACATTTGGTGAATCGCCAACGTATTTTTTTTGTGCATCAGCCAATGCTTCTTCAAAAGAGGCACGGGTTTTCAGTCCCATACCACGGGCAATTCCTGTATTTCTTGCCCCTACGATATAGATTGCACTCGTATTTTCTTCTGCGATATGTCCACAACTCATCATACTAAAACCGTGAAATGGATGAAATGCATTGCAGAAACGATATTTGCGGATATACTCTTCATTTGTCGCAAAATATTCGCCGTAACGGTTCATATCGGGCAAAGTATTCATGTAATCTGTTTGGAACATGTTGTATAATTCACGCAAGTAAGGCCATCTTTCATCATGGAAATACCCATCACAAATAGAAGAAACGATGAATACACATTTGTCACTCAAAATACGTTTGTGACGAATCACTTGTGCAGAAAGTGCTTGCATGAGTTGAATTGGGTTTGTCCCCATACCATCACCGTAGTGGAAGTTTGTTGGCATACCAAATACGACAACATCATATTTTTTTTCTGCCCAATGTACGTATGTACGTTTGTCAGCAGATTTCCAACTAAGGGGTTGCATTTCTTTTGCGTAGCCACTGAAAATATCGATTTGACGAGATTTTGAGTCGAGTACTGCATCGCAACAGAAGAATTTTTTGCCCATTTTTTCTTCCATGTGCAAGCCTTGTTGGTCGAATTTATTTCTCATTTCACTATGAGCAGATACTGGAGTGAAATCTTGGCGGTGCATTACTTGTGGCACGTGGTGAGCAGAAATACTTTTCCAGTGTGTAATCCCAGTCGAACAGTGTTTGTAACCACCTGAATATCCGCCGTATGGATTCCCTGAAGTATGACCGACCATAATCGCAACGTCAGCATCATACACAAGTTTATTCAAGTATACGTGATCGCCATTTGCAGTAAATCCAAGGTCGGCAACACCATCTGGATCTTCGCTGTCGTGGCTTGTGATTTGTCCTGTAGGGTAGAAACGGTTGAATAACTCCATACCGAGAATTTGTTGCATTTCATGTACAGTTGCACGAGGGTGCAAGCCGTTTGAAAAGAGCATGATGATATTTTTGTCTTCCACACCCACTGTTGCCAATTCATTGAGGCAAGCAGTGATTGCTACTTTTCTATGAGCAGTCGCTTGGCAACCACCTTTGACGATATCAGGAATGATGAACACTACTGTCGAATCTTTTTTAGCGAGTTTTGTCAAAGGTTCCATACCGATTGGGTTTTGGATACTTTTGAGTGTCGCTCCATAAAGTGCTTCCCACGTTTGTTCGATACACGCTGGATCAGCGACAGTTTCCCCTGGAATAAATACGTCTGTGTTGTCTGGTAAATTGGCAGACATTGTGCCTTCACCATATTCAAAATTCAATTGCATAATGATTTCCTCCTTTTGATTTTACGTTTGTCTGATTTTATAATATTGTAGCACCAATTAAATATTGCCAAATTGCAACTGTCTCATTAACGGGGCGACCATGGGAATATCAAGATGTAGGGGCGACCTGTGGTCGCCCGCTTGCATTTTCGCCACCTTGTTTTAGGAAACATTTAATTGGAGAGCAATAACTGATTGAAATTTGGAAGTCGAATTTTTTATGTGCTTTCACGCTCAATTAATTTCGTGGTGAATTGCACTTCTTCTAAATTGCGTTGCTTCGTTTCTTTCATTTTTGCGATCATCTCAAGGGCTGTTTTTGCCACTTCTTTCTTTTCTACTTCCATCGTCGTGAGTGCTGGTGTAATATAGCGACTCACATCACTACTATCAAAGCCCATGACAGAAATGTCTTCAGGTACTCTTTTCCCCTCACGCAAAACGGCTTGCAGACCGAGACATGCCATGTTGTCATTTCTAGCAAAAATTGCATCAATTGGATTTTCTTTCATGTAATTTTTGATTTTCGCATAGACTTCATCAAACGAGGCACACCCCGTAATGATGCGGTCTTTCCACGGCAAATCGAACGCTTCCATCTGGTCAGCAAAGCCACGCAAACGATAATCTTCTAGTGTGCTAAATTGATTGTGTTCTGACACACGGTCAATATACAAAATATTGCGTCGCCCTTTGCCATATAAATAGGAAACAGAGTCTCTTGCTCCGTGATAGAGACCAGTCAAAATTCTGCCCGCACCTTTGACCTCTTTGTAATCTCGATTTTGCAACAACACAACAGGAATGCCCGCATCGATTAGTTGTTGTATGTAATTTTCAGAAAATGCAATCGAACTAATGATGATGCCATCGAGTCGTCTCGAGATGAGTTGACGAATAAAGTCATCTTCATTGCGGTTGGCACAGAGCGAGAGTAAGTAATTTTTCTCGTACGCATACGCATCCAAATGCCGTAGCATTTCACCGAAAGTGCCATTTTGGAATCCATCGGCAATGAAGACGATTTGATTGCTGTTTTTCCCTTTCATCGCACGGGCGATGCTATTGGGTTGGTAATTGAGTTCTTTGATTGCTTCAAGGACTCGCTCTCGCTTGTGCTTGTCGACGTAGCGATTGTCATTGACCACGTATGAGACGATGGTTTCGCTCACACCGGCTAGTTTTGCGACGTCACTTCTGGTGGCACAAACGACTTTTTTCTGTGTTTCGCCCATGAAATCCCCCCTTTTCGTTGTATTGATTCTTTAAGGAAAAGACCTTGGGGCTTTGCCCCAAACCCCACCACCAAACACCTTTAAAAAAGTTGGCAGGTGTGGACAGCGTCCACGGTCTTAAAAAATAAGGTTCTGAACAGTTACGAAATAACTACAATTAAATCTCCAAAACTTCAATATCAAGCACTTCGCAAATGTTTTTCATTTCTTTGGCAACATCACTCCAAACAACAGAATAATGATGTGGCACTTCTTTTTCAATGATGTATTCAATGACATCTCTTACTGGTGCTTTCGTTTTCACGTGAACCGTTGAACCCGGTGTGATCGTCGGTGCAACAATCGCCTCACCCGACACCAAGAATAATTTATACACACCACCAATGTTACAAAAACGAGCCACCGTCACTGCCCCAGTTTTGAGTAACGTATTGAACGCTGTCCCTTGTCCTGCGAGTGGATGATCTTGCATTTTCGCTTTGGCTTTGTCATGGTGAAGAGACGGTGCTCCATTCCCACAATGCCAGAATGTAATGAAATTTTCTTTCTCATCAATATTGATTAAGTCAGTGACAAACACCGCTGCTTCTGTCAAGTAATTTTGTACAATACTAGCCAAAGTCACATCGACGTCACCCTCACAACCAACGACTTTATTCTCATCAGCAAGACGACCCAAAACCGCACAAGGTGTCGTTTTCAAAACACCCATCTCAGGCCAACATTTGATGGCTGCCACTTCGTAATTTTGCTCCGCCATCAATTCTTTCAAAGTCAAATACAATTTAGAATGATTTTCTTTGTACTCTTCAGGCAAATTGTCCATCTCGAAATTTTCGTTGATGTATGCCAAATCTTTTTTGAGTGCCTCTGCATCGACGGTTTCCATACGGTCAAATACGACTTTGAGATCCGTTTCTTCCATTCTCATACCGAATACTTTTCTGATCAAAGCTTCGTCAAAAGTGGAATTGTAAAACGCAGTCGGACGGTAGCCAAACAACCCAAGGACAGTACCTCTTAAGCGTTTGATTGTGCGATACGTTGTGAGGATTTCTTTCACTTTGTCTGTCGCATACGCTTCTTCTTTGTCCCCAAAAATCGTATAGCAAGTGTAACCCAAACGTTTTACAGATGCCGAATTCATTGTGAGACAGACCAAACCGTTTGACAACAAACGGCCACCGTTGAGTTCAGGCTCACGAGGAGACCACAAAATCATAGGGATTTTCAATTCTTCTGCGATATACGTTGTCACGTCATCGCCTGTAAATGCACCGTATACGACAACGACAATGTCTGCACCACGGCTTTTGAGTGAAACTGTTGCTTCTTCAATTTTTTGTGGTGAATCAATGATTTCAGAAAATTCTAAGATGTTATCATTTGGAAAAGTTTCTTTTAAGTAAGCAGAATACGCTTTGAGACGTTCGTTTGGCAATTCTCTTGGCCATCTGCCTGATACTGTTGTGATGAAACCGACATTCAATTTTTTCATAGTATGCACCCCTTTTTTATTTTTTCACTGTATTTTCAGAACCCGACAAACGAATGATTTCTTTGACATCTTCTACGAGCAAATCAGAAGCGTGTTGCGACAATTTGAACGAATGACCTTGGTGATCCATTGTGTCGAGTCCATGTTTGTAATGCTCTACATATTGGTAGCGAATTTGCGTACCGAAGTTGATTTTTGCCACACCGTAAGAAATCGCTTCTTTAATCAAGTTGTGAGCCATACCTGTACAGCCGTGAAGCACCAAAGGAATGTCTGAAAATTCAGATACTGCTTTTAAAATTTCAATGTGAATGTCAGGTTCGCCTTTGTAGAAACCGTGTGCATTACCGATGCCGACTGCAAGGCTATCTGGTTGACAAAGTTCCAAATATTTTTTGATATCTTCGACATTTGCGATGTTTTTATTTTCAAGAGTTGCCCCTGCTCCATCCGTTCTTACGAGTTCGCCAATTTCAGTTTCCACAGGGATACCAAATGCACGAGCCACTTTGATGACTTCATTGGAACGTCTTGCATTTTCTTCCACTTCAGAAGTAGATGCATCGATCATTACAGATGTGAATCCAAGTTGAAGTGCTTCCATACAAATATCAAAACTCTCGCCATGGTCAAGGTGAATTGCCACAGGCACAGACACTTTGTTTGCACACCATTTACATACATTTACGAACCAGTCGTGACCAGAATACGCACCCGTATTGACGTAATGAGCCAAAATGATTGGAGAATTGAGTTCCTCTGCCGCTTTACAAATTGACCAGATGATGTCGTAATTTCCACCTTGTGTGTTGATGGCTGGCACTGCGTAGCCACCTTTTTTTGCATCGATTAACATTTGTTTTGTAGATACCAACATGATAAATTCCTCCTTAATAATTATGAGTATTATGATTATTGTTCTGTTATTTTTGACAATACTTCATCAATTCGACCAGCAGAACCAGTCGAAACGTAGTACAAAGTAGACGCATTTGCAAAAATCAAACGTTCTTGCAAGGAAAGATTCCCCAAGCAACTCGCCATGTATCCGCCGTTGAATGTGTCGCCTGCCCCAGTCGTTTTCGCTGGGTTTTCGCAATACGTTTGCATTGCAGAAACAACACCCTCTACATTGGCACCAACAGAGTAATACAAAGTATGGACAACAACTTCATCAATACTTAAAATATTTTGCATTTTTTTCACAGCCTCTTCGACTGCACCAACAGATTTTGGATTGTTCACATCTTCAGGGTAATCTACACCGAGTACTTCTGCCAAAATACCGCCCTCATGCTCATTGAGACTTAGGGTTTGTGGCAAACGAGCATTTTCTTTTTTCAAAGCAGCAAGCCCAACTTTCAACGCTTCAGGCGTTCTTTTATTGAGGTTTGCAAAATCATGAAATACACGTTTTGTGCGTTTGTTCGCTACCGCAAGGTCAGTAATGCGTTCCAAAATCGTTTCAAAATCAAACATATTCGACCAATACCCAAGACCTACGATATCTTTGTCAAATAGTTCTTTTACTCTTTCTTCAGATAACACATTGATGACGTCTGCCCATGTCAAATTGATGATTGCTTCCAAATTGGGCATCATGATTTTCCCATCAAGAAATTCAAGAATATGAATATTTGCTGCATTTCCAAGAGAAACGAGTGTTGCAATTTCTTTGAATTCGTCAAATAATTCTGCGTATGGTTCTTTCCCGAAAAATCCAAGGAACGTCGTGTCAATGCCAAGCGTTCCAACAGCTCTTCCAGTATTGCATACGAAACCGCCACAACTTCTACGTTTTAGCACCCTCTCTTTTGCAAGACCACCTGTGCCACGCTCAACGATGATATCGCCAAACGATTTCATATTCGGAATTTTCGTCATATTTTTTGCATCGCTACGGCTGTCAATCAACTCCCAAACTTCGTCGATCATACCGTCGATGCCAAGGATTGCCGAACCTTTTACATTTTTCATTTCTTTTGTAATATTTGCAGTTGCAGTCAAAATAAATCCTCCTTTTCATTTTACTATACACTCATATGTAGTATTTTTATTTTTAAATGCCCTTTTCATAGGAAAAAAGAGCATTTATTTTCATAAGACAACTAGGGAATCACTGATTAATTATGGTCGTTAGATTTTCGAGAGAATTTTTTCGTCAATATTCACAAAAAACGTAGGCACTTCCTCACCGCCGAGACAGGCGGTCAGCGTAGCTGACTTTGCGTAGCAAAGTGAGTTGACCCTCGGAAATATCGTCGAGGCTTTTTGGGGATAGTGACGGGAAAATTATCCGGAAAGATAATGGCTAGAATTAAATCAGTGGTTCCCTGCGAATTATCCCAAATATTTTTCAATGATTTTCAAATATTCATCAGGGTAAAATCCGATTTCACCACTAAAACGAGTCAATGCAATCAAGCCACCGCTGATATTTTCAATCGATGCGAGCATTTCTGCATTGTCTTCTTTCAAACCGCCACCGTATACGATATCCGTATTTGGCAAAATGCCTTTGATACAAGCCGCAATCTTTTCAATATATGGCTTGTCTGGAGGTGTTTTTCCAGGTCCAATTGCCCAAACAGGCTCATAAGCAATCGTAATTTTTGTCATATCAACGTCTTTCAAACCAAGCTCGATTTGTGCACCCAATACTTCTGCTGATTTGTCTTGTTCTTCCGCAGTTTCACCAACACAATATAGCACTTCAAGCCCCGCTTCAATGGCTGTTTTTACTTTTTCATTTAAGAATTTGTTGACGATAGATAAATCAGTCACACCAGCTGTTGACAAAATATTTTTATAGTAATTTCTTTCTTCACAGTGACCAATGATTGCCACCTCTACCCCCGCAAGAGACATTGCATTTGCCGAGCGAAGTGTCGTAAATGCCCCGAAGTTTCCACCAACTTTTGTGTCCATTTCATGAACACTTTGGCAACCCACTTTGACCATATCATTTTTTTTGGCTTTGCTTGCCCCAAGCAAATGTAATTCAGGGAAAAACATTGCAAATTCGCAACGACCACGGTATTTTTCCAAGCCATCTTGTGTATGTTCTACGATATAACTCCCCCAACTGTCAATTGATGCGATAGAGTTGACACCGCCTTTTTCTTTTGTGACATCAAAACGTTTTAAATTCAGATAAATCTTTTTCAACTGTACTCACGCTCCTTCTAAAAAGTATTTTAGTATTATCTTCATTAAGAATATCATATTAAGTGTCAAATTGCAATGCTTAGAATCATGAAATTCACCATCAAAAAAGGTGTTTTTGTAGAGAAATTATCATATACACTTGTATGTAAGTATACAAATCGCACAAAAAATATGGTGCTATTTTGTCATAGTTGCTTAAGGAGTTCAAAATGCCGTTTTGAAAACACTGTCGATAATTTGAAATTTTTGCAAAACGCTTTTACTTTTGTCAACTAAAATAATATGCTACAATAAAATCACGAAAATAGCAGAAATATTGAGATACCAACTAAATATTGCCATTTTTAAAAAAAAAACTTTAAGTTCGCCCATTTACCTGAAGTTTGCAGTATCTCTTGGGTGGCGACCTTTGGTCGCCTGCTCCCCCATAGAGTACTTATTTTTGGCAATATTTAATTGGGGGAGCAATAT
>JAWXUZ010000017.1:0-37075 GCA_044425835.1 Bacillota bacterium
CGGGCGACCAAAGGTATGCCCCTACATATTGATATTTCGAGCTTTTGTGCGGGCGACCAAAGGTATGCCCCTACATATTGATATTTCGAGCTTTTGTGCGGGCGACCAAAGGTACGCCCCTACATATTGATATTTCGGGCTTTTGTGCGGGCGACCAAAGGTACGCCCCTACATATGATATTTCGAGCTTTTGTAGGGGCGACCTTTGGTCGCCCGCTCTCGATAAAACGATAATTTTAGCAATATTTAATTAGGGAATCAATAGAACACACGGTAAGTACAAAATATGTTTACAAAATATTCATATATCATACATACCACATTCATATCAATACGTTAGTATATATATAAGCAATTGATTTACATTTTCAATTGCATACCTTCCCTTTTTTAAAACCCTGTATAGGGTTTTTTTTATGTCATAAAGGAGATAAAAATGATTTCAAATTTTTTAATCGCACTCAATACAGTAGGTCCGATTTTCATCATTGTATGCGTCGGGTATTACTTCAAAAAAAAAGGACTCGTCGACGATGAATTCGTCAAAAAAGCAAACAAAATCGTCTATACATACGCTTTGCCTTGCACGATGTTCAACGAAATTTACCACGCAACATTTGGTGGTGCATTGAATCCACTCGTCATGGTATATGCCGTCGTTACACTTGTTTCGATTACTACTATTTTATGCCTCACCGTACCGCATTTTATCAAGGACAACCGCAAACGTTGTGGTGCTTTCATACAATCTTCTTTCCGTAGCAATTTTACATTGCTTGGCACTGTCATGTCAACGAGTTTGTTTGGGCAAGTCGGGGCTGTGGCAACGGTTTTGCTCGTGCCAACTGGTGTACTGACCTTGACAGTATGCAGTATCGTCGTGTTTACATTATTTGCCGAAAATAGCGAACACCAAAAAATAAGCATACGAAAAATGCTGAAAGACATTCTCATAAATCCTGTGATTCTTGGGATTGCATTTGCGATTTTCGTCAATCTATCGAACATACAATTTCCAAATTTGGCACTCGATTCGATTTATTATATGAATACTTTGACCTCACCTATGGCACTGCTGGCACTCGGGGCCCAACTCGATCCGAAAGGCTTCCACGCAATGAAACAACTCCTTTGTTGTTGTGCGTTGCGGTTGGTCGTCATTCCTTTGGTGACTTTGACCCCTGCCATACTTTTTTTCGATTTCAATGCGTATGAAATTGGGGCATTGTTTTTCCTATTGTGTACCCCTGCTGGGATTTCTAATTACTCACTCTCATACAGTATGGGGAGCGATTACGAATTTACAGGACAAGTGATCATGCTTTCGTCCCTACTTTCTTTCATTACGATGGTGGGTGGAATTTTCGTTTTGATAGAGATGGGGATTTTCGTTGTGTAGCGTGACCATTGTAAAAATTTGAGTAACAATTCCCCAATTAAATGTTTCCTAAAATAAGGTGGAGGACATGTAAGCGGGCGACCAAAGGTACGCCCCTACACATTGACATTTTAGGCTAAAACGATAATTTTGGCAATATTTAATTGGTACCACAATCAAAAAAGAACGTATTGCATCGATTTGCAACACGTTCTTTTTTTTGATATTCCTAATTATTGTTTCATATATCGCATTACAAATGCGGAAAGTTCGGCTCTCGTTGCCGTTCCTTTCGGATTGATTATGCCATTATTTCCATAGAGAATGCCTTCGGCAACTGCCCAAGCGATGGCATTTTCTGCCCAAGAAGAAACTGCCGTACCATCAGCAAATGCTGAATTGTCGCCACTCACAATTGGACTTCCTGCAAAGCGGTATAACGTCGTCACAAGTTCTTCTCTTGTGATGGATTTGCCAATACCAAACGTGCCGTCGGTGTAACCCAACATCACATCTTTTTCCGTACACCACAACACCGCATCGGTATACCATTGCCCAGCGGACAAGTCAGGGTACGTTGTGGCAAGTGTTGGTGCAATTTCTTCTGCCATTCTATGCAAAATCGTCGCCACCATTTCTCTTGTCACCAAGCCATACGGAGCAAATTCCGTTGCACTGACACCATACAACAATTCATTGTCGTACGCAAATTGCACGGCTTCATAGAACCAATCGCTCGGATTGACATCACCAAATGGAATGTCCACTGTCGTTGTGTCGCCTACACCGATGGTCGGTACGAAATCAGTCGTTTCCTCTTCATCAGTTGTAGTTGTAGTGGTAGTCGTTGAACTGCCACTGCTACTACCACTACTACCACTGCTTCCGCCAGTTACAGTGCCTCCAGTGCCTCCAGTTCCTCCAGTTCCTCCAGTGCCTTCTGTTCCACTAGTTGTTGCTGTCCATTTTGCATATACAGTTGTATCTTCTGTAAATTCAGTTGCAGTTGTCACTGCTGTAGTCAATGTATCTTCCAAATACCAACCGCCGAATGTGAAACCAGTTTTCGTTGGAGCAGTTGGCAAAGCTTCCAATTTTTGAGCAGTTGTCACCATATCAGCAACGACACTTCCGCCATCTGTATCAAACGAAATTGTAAATTCCCCAGTTGAAATCGCTGTCCATTTTGCATAAATTGTAGTATCTTCTGTAAATTCAGTTGCAGTTGTCACTGCGGTATCAAACGTATCTTCCAAATACCAACCATCAAATGTATGGTCTGCTTTTTCTGGAGCTGTTGGCAACTCAGCTAATTTTTGAGCAGTTGTCACCATATCATCAACGACACTTCCGCCATCGGAATCAAAAGAAATTGTAAATTCCTCAATCCATTTTGCATAAATTGTCGTATCTTCTGTAAATGTAGTTGCAGTTGTCACTGCAGTATCAAACGTATCTTCCAAATACCAACCATCAAATGTATGGTCTGCTTTTTCTGGAGTAGTTGGCAATGCTTCTAATTTTTGGTCAGCAGTAATGAGATTTCTGAGGTCTGTTCCACCATCGGAGTCAAAGGAAATGACAAACTCACCAGCTGGAATTTCTGCCCATTTTGCATACACTGTCGTATCCTCAATAAACATAATTTCCGCTGTGACCTCTCTATCATAATTCACAGTATCAGTAAACCAACCCTCAAAAACATGATCTACTTTCACTGGAGCAGTTGGCAATTCCACCACTTTCATATCGAGTGTTGTCACATCTGTAGTTGCAGTTTCATTGTCTGCATCGAAAGTCACTGTCGATTCTGCAACGACCATTTGTTCCAACGACATTGTCGGGAAGTCATTGCCCACACCTTTGAGTCGTGGCAACAGCATATAGGCATCTGTCAATCCATTGACTGTAGGAATTTCCCAAACATCAGTATCAAACATATCGAGTGTTGTATTGCCAAATAGCGGTACGAATGTCCATGTGTCATCGTCTCTAATACCGAATTGTCCATCAATGACGTACGTATCTTGCCCGTTTTTATTGTCCGCTTCGCCATCTGTCACACTTTCGCCATTGACAGACATTCCGCTCCAAGCGTAGCCATTTTCAATGGTACCTGTTTCACCTGTAGAATCTGAAAGCATTTTTGTCATTTCTCCTATACGACCAACGCCATCACCACTCGATGATGTGCTAGCAATAATCATAGAATTGAATGCCATAGAATTGCGAATATCTCCGCTATTGTCACCGACAAGACCACCAATATTTGAAGTTCCAGAAACTGCACCTGTGGCATAACAATTTTCGATGGTAGCTCTCGAACTTCCTACGATTCCACCAGCGAATTGAGCATCACCCGTTACGGTTGCAGTAGAATAGCAATTTTGAATTGTAGTGGAATCCGAAGTCGCCGCTGCGATTCCGCCGGTAGAAAGAAGTCCCGAAACTGTACCTGTCACATAGCAATTTTCGATCAGCGTTGTTCCCTCTGCAACTCCAACAAGACCACCTGCTATTAGCACATTTTCGATATTACAATTTTCAATCCCTACATTTTGAATTATGGCATCTTTTACATAACCGAATAGACCGCCAAAAAAGATAGCATTTTCTTTATCGAGAGTAACTGTCATATTTTTGATGACAAAACCTTGACCATCAAATGTACCAGAAAATGGTGTTCCATCGGAGATGTTTGTCATCGGATCCACTCCGATTGACGTCCATTCTACACCCGATAAATCAATGTCATTCATCAAGACGTACGTTTTGCCCGATTTGTCATCTCCGCCATTGACTGCGTCGGCGAGTGCTAGCAACTGCTCCACTGTGGAAATCTCGAAAGTTTCTTCGACTTCGACTTCGACTTCGCCTGTGATGTGTTTTGGCAATTCGCTTGATTGTTCTCCGTCAATTCCAGCTAAAATTGGGAGACCGTTTTCTGTGAATGTCCATGCTGCATTTTCCGCTCCAAATATTTCAGAAAATTGTTTGTTCAAACCTGTTGTTTTATCATAAGTCAAGTCTGCACCGTTTGCGTTGTCTGCTAGTCCGCCTGACACTGTGTTGCCATTGACTGTCATACCGTTCCACGCGTAGTTGTTAAATAATGTAGTCCCAGAAGCATTTTTAACAACAATCCTATTCGCAGAGTTTCCGGTGAGAGACGGATTGAGTGCCACAGAATTACTTACTTCTTCTGGTATCATGTAGTAATCTAATCCAATAAGCCCACCGATAACACTATCTCCTGACACTTCACCTGTTGCGTAGCAATTTGTAATCTGATTACCGTCTATAAACCCGACAAGTCCGCCGACGTAAGTATGTCCAGACACGTTACCTATTGCATAGCAATTTGCGATGGTTGCATAATTAGCATACCCCACGAGTCCGCCAGTGTATTTCACTTCACCATCGCCACTATCTTCACTAGTCACGGTTGCAGTAGAATAATTATTTGCAATTGTTGTGTAACGTAGATTCCCAGCGAGTCCACCGACACGGCTATCTCCCGAAACTTCACCTGTTGTGTAGCAATCTGTAATTTCTACCCCCTGTGATAAATTTTTGTCTGTAGCTCCTACGAGTCCACCAACGTAATCTTTTCCAGAAACTTTACCTGTCACATAACAATTTGTAATTTTCTCAGCATCAACCGCATAACCCACAAGTCCGCCGACATAATCAGTAGTACTTGTAATGTTGCAATCGACAATCCCTAAATTTTTGATTGTTGCACCATAATGGATACCGCCAAACAACCCTTGGTATTCCGAAGTACTATCAATTGTCAGATTTTTAATGACAAAACCATTGCCATCAAATGTGCCTTGGAAGTATTGAGATTTGGGATCTTCTGCGATTGGCGTCCAATTTGCCACACCAGACAAATCAATATCATTCATCAAAATATACGTTTTCACAGACTTGATGTTGCCTGCATTCACTTCTGTAGCGAGTGCTTGCAACTCCTTCGCAGTGGAAATGTAAATTGTATCTGCTTCTTGTTCAGTTGTCATATACCATGGCAATTCGCTCGATTGTTCCCCACCCACATTTTTCAGTGTTGGGAGTCCATCTTCTGTAAATTCCCACGCTGAATCATTATCAAAAATATCTACAAATTGTGTACTCAAACCATCGGTACTATTATAAGTAAGGTCAGTGCCTTTGCTGTCCGCATCTGCCCAATCAGGCGGCGTCACAACTGCTCCGTTTATAGTCTGTTTCATTCCGCCCCAAGCGTAGCCATCTGAAATCGTTGCATTTTCTGTCATCATACCTGCAATGCGATTCATATTCGTTTCTTCAAATGCACCCACCGAGAAATTGAGTGCCACTACATTTGTCGAGTTCCAATAGGTGTCACCAGTAATTCCGCCAACCTTCCCTCTGTCGCTTAACGAATCGCCAGTAAGTCCCCGATGCTCATCGGTACTAACGACTGTTCCTGTGGCATAGCAATTGGTCATCTCGCTGATACCGCTACCCGACAGTCCACCAACAAACCTGTATATACCTGTGACATCGCCTGTCGCATAACAATTGGTTACTTGTGTATTACCAGAAGATCCGATGAGTCCGCCTACATGCGTTGACATCGACCCTGTACCATTCCCTGTGACATCACCTGTCGCATAACAACTTTCAACTTCTGTTCCACCTGCTGCACCAATGAGTCCGCCGACACGATAAGCTGCGGTCACGGTCGCTGTAGAATAACAATTCGATACACTCGTTCCATAATTCACTGTTTGTCCAATCAAACCGCCGACATACTCACTTGTCCCTGTCACAGTCCCTGTCACAAAACAATTATCGATGACGGTAGGAGTAGTGATATATTCAGGGTTAGCAGACTCCGCCAATAATGTAAATGCATAGCCCACGAGTCCGCCGATGTTACGTTCTCCACTGATTTCACAATCGACAACCCCGAGATTTTTGATGGTTGCACCAGCAGTATATCCAAATAAACCGACCTCACTTGCACTTGTATCTGTAAGTGTCAGATTGTAAACTGCAAAACCATTCCCATCGAATGTACCACTAAATGCTGTGCTATTGTTCGTATGTCCAATCGCTTGCATATCAGCCCCTGCACAATCAAGATCTTGCAAAAGCAAATAGTGTGCCGATTTGAAATTGTCATCGCCAGCATTGGTATACATCGCAAGTTCTTGCAATTGGCTCACAGTCGAGATGAGAAACGGTCTTTCTGCCGTTCCGACGGGCTGACTCGTTGCGGAATCACCAGAAATGACTGTGGCTTGGGACACCAAAAGCTGATCCGCAAGCGATAGCTCTGCAAATTCAGCTTCAGCTATACTCATCACGGTTTCTTGCTCTGTCGTTTCTACTACTTCAGTTTCTACTACTTCAGTTGCTACTACTTCAGTTGCTACTACTTCAGTTTCTACTACTTCAATTTCTACTACTTCAATTTCAGCTTCTGCTAGTTCAATTTCTGTTGCATATGCCACGGGCATCGCTCCGCCAAGCGACAATACCGTCGATAGACATACCGCCAACATTCTTTCTTTCCATTTTCCTTTCATTTGAATCCCCCTCTAATTTTAGGCATTGCCGATTCATTATCGCCGTTAAAAACGTATGCTAGAACGAATTGGAATCCCTTTGGCCTAATTTACAGTTTTGTTACATTCAGTATAGCGTATTTTACGAAAAAATGCAAGCAAAAAAGTCAATTATTGCTATGCAATTTGATATTGAAAAAAATAAAAAAAAGAGCCTCAAGGACTCTTTTAAAAAAGGGAAGGTATTACTACGAAATTTGAAAAGGAAGTAATCTTTTGAATTACTACTTTTAGAGAGGTTTTCGTTCCTCTTGCTTACAAATCAATCATACATAAAAACTATGAATACCATATGGCATATATGTGAATTTTTTGTAAACATATTCAAAACTTGCAATACACTTACTCTATCGTCTCAGCAGTTGCTTTCATCTCTTCAGAAATTTCAATGTCAGAAATCGTATCATACTCATTGATAATGATGTGAATTTCTGCACGGTCAAACGTCGCAAGCACTTCGCCCTCACCCCCTGATATCGCCATCATAATCTCCTCCATCAACGATTTCATCTCAAGGATTGCGGATTGCAAAAATCCATTTTCATCAATCACAAGTTGAATTTTCATATTTTCTTTGTCTTGCAAAATCTCCAATAAATCATCTTTTGTGATGTCCATCATAGACGCTGTGACCAAAATGCCATTGCTCTCTGCCATGTCAAGTATCGTCGCCCAACTGATCTCTGCTTCCAATTCATATTGTGTAATGCCCGCTTCATTTTCTGTCTCTGCATAGTAAATGATATTTTCCGCTTTCGTAAGGACATCTTTTTGCAACATACTGAGTTGGTACGTTGTAAATTCTGTGATATCGACTTCTTGCAAATACCAATTTTCAGCATAACCATCGTAATACACATTGACGGTCTCGCCCTCGCCCTCATAATACGCTGTTTCTTCAAAAACATTGCCGTCCATAATTGTAGTCGTATCAATCTGCATTTTGACAGGGGCATTCACGATTTGAAACTCACGCAAAATGACTTCCTCCATCACTTGGTCTAACATTGTCGTTGTGTAATACATTACATTTCTACCGACGAGTGAATCGTAATTTTCTAAATTCATCATCGCTTCTTGATATAACTCTTCCGTATTGACATCACCATTTTTTGTTGCTTCTTCTGATGTATTTTCTGATTCTTGTGTCGTTTGTGCCGTCTCACTCGCCGTATTTTCTGGTGCCGTACCGCCACAAGCCGTCAGCGACATTGCCATAACAATCCCCATTGCCACTGCATTTTTTTTGAATACCAATTTTTTCATTTTTTCACCTTTTTTTCTACTTTCTTCGCATTTGATTTTGTCTTCTCTTTTTCGATTTTTTTGCCCCCTGTACAGTAAGGAAGTAAAAAACACTCCGTACATTTGGGTCGTCTTGCCACGCAAATTTTTCGTCCGTGTGCAATCATTTGTGTATTGACGGAAATCCATTTGTCTTTTGGTACAATTTTCATCAAGTCAAATTCAATTTTGACGGGATCTTCTTCCTTTGTGAGACCGAGCAAATTGGAAACCCGCTTGACGTGTGTATCCACCACAACGCTTGGTATGTCAAACCAATTGCCACGCACCACATTGGCAGTTTTTCGCCCAACACCAGCAAGGGCAGTCAATTCCTCAATGTCAGACGGCACAATGCCGTCATGTTCGAGAAGCAATTTTTGGCAACATGCCACGATGTTTTTCGCTTTGTTGCGGTAAAATCCTGTGGAATGGATATCCCGTTCCAGTTCTTTTACCTCCACTTCTGCAAAATCTCGTATGGAGTTGTATTTTTGAAATAAATCTTTCGTCACGATATTGACTCTATCATCTGTACATTGTGCCGAAAGCATCGTTGCAATTAACAATTGCCATTCATTTTCATGATTGAGATAACAATGTGTTGGCCCATAATGTAGCAGTAAGAGATCCAATATCTGCGTTATTTTTTCTTTTTTTGTCATTGAGCGAACCACCTCACGATCACTAGAAAACCGTTGTTATTTGAAGCATATTCATTTCAATTGCAATTTTTTTCTTCTTTTTTACATATTTTCCGTTGCACACAAGAATTGCATTGCGAACCGCAACGACTATTCAATTTTTGAATATTTCTTCTGACACGCTTCATGTTGTGGTATGCCAAAACAATAATCATGAGTATTGGAATGACAACTTCAAAAAGCAATTCTTTTTCCATAAAATCCCCCTTATATACAGTAATGCAACTGTTCGTGCAAGACTTTTTCCCACGTATCGGCATCGATATAATGCCCAACGATTTCATTGATTCGATTTTGTTGCACTGCATTTAAATATTCCAATTCGCTATATTGTCCAGAAAAACCCATCAGCCTTGCCATTTGGTATTTTCGCTGTGCCATTTCTGGCAGTTTGAAAAATCCGTCGATATAGTCTTTCATATACTGCAAATCCTCCGAGAGATTGCCCTCGACGTGTTGCAATAAATTGATGATATGGTCGCTTTTTAATGTCCCCGTCGCTTTTTTCGGATCGACATGAGCAAGCATCAGACGAATTTCTCTTAACTTATCAATGTCTCGCATTTCCACGTGTTCACCACTTTTTATCAGCTCCATCATCGGCGAATTTCTCTTTGCAACAAACGTACGCAAACGCACGAAATCAGGATTGACTTCGTTGATGACCTTTGCAGTTTCAATTGCATTTTCATCAGAATACAACGCCCCGCCGACACCGGGCATAAAGTAAATCGATAGCTCAATGCCACTGGCACGGACTTTTTTCCCGCCGATGATTTCATCTTCTTGCGTACCGCCTTTGCCAATCATTGTCAGCAAACGATCCGACCCTGTCTCGTATCCTGAATGAATGCGATTGAGTCCTGCCTTTGCCAAAATACGAAAATCTTCTTCTGTAATTTTGGCAAGCGTATTGGCACGTCCGTAACTCGTCACACGTCGCAACTCTGGCAATTTCTCCATGACGTACGAAATGACTTCCGCAAGCCACTCTGTCTTTAGTACCATCGTATTGGCATCTTGCAAAAAAATGGCTTGTGAATTTCCCTCTGTCATCCAACGAAATACCATCTGGAAACAACTCATTTCATCTTGTGTTGGCAATGCATTGAAAATAGTACGCACTTTTTCGATGTCCGTTTTGATATTTGGAATATACGGAGCAATGAGATCACGGTGTTTTGCAATGAGGTCGATTTCTTTTTTCAAAGTTTCGACAGGTCTTGCATGAAATTTTGTATCCTTATATAACGTACAAAATTTACAGCGATTCCACGGGCAATTTTGCGTCACTCGTAGCAATAAACTATTGGCTTCACTCGGTGGGCGAATCGGCCCGATTTGAAATATTGCTTCATTCATATTGTGCAACTCCTTTATTTTTATCATATCTGATTTTGATTGAAAATGCAAGTTGTTTTTTAAAAAATGATTTTTTGACTCGCTACCATTAATTTTTGAAATTTAGCGGTTTTATTGGCGAATCCCTTGACTTTACACTGATTTTGACATAGAATGTAATTCAGGAAAATAAACTAAATAAAATAATTTCTAGGAGGAATATAATATGAGATATGAAGGAATTGTATACAGACCACCGAGTGAGGCGAACAGTCTCATCATTCAAATTACAATTGGTTGTGCAAGAAATGATTGTACATTTTGTAATATGTACAAAGACAAATCGTTTCGCATTCGCAAATTGCCCGAGATCATAGAAGATTTGGAAATGGGCAGACAGTATTATAGAAATATGAAAGTCCGCCGTATTTTCTTGGCAGATGGCGATGCACTCATCATGAAAACACATGAATTGCTTGAGATTCTTGCGAAATGCCATGAACTCTTTCCCGAGGTGGAGCGGATTTCCATCTACGGGGCACCACAAGATATCATCATGAAATCACCTGAAGACTTGAAAACACTAAAAGAAGCTGGTCTCGATATGGTGTATATGGGGCTTGAAAGTGGTGCAGATGAAGTCCTTAAATACGTCAAAAAAGGGGCAACACAAAAAGAAATGATTGATGCTGGCAAAAAAATAAAAACAGCAGGAATGGTATTGTCTATGACTGTCATTTCAGGGCTTGGTGGCAAGAAATATTGGAAAGAACACGCCGAAGGCACTGCATATGTCATTTCAGAAATTAAGCCTGATTTTATTGGATTTTTGACTTTGATGGTCGAAAAAGATGTGGAAATGCATGGTCAACTAGAACGTGGTGAAATCACTTTGTTGACACCACTTGAAGTACTAGATGAGACAGAAACGTTCATTCGATTGGTTGATTCAGAAGGGACGATGTTCCGCTCGAACCACGCTTCAAATTATACACCACTTGGCGGTATGTTAAATAGCGAAAAAGACAAAATACTCAAACAAATTGAGACGAGTCGCAAATCGGCACACTTCCGTCCAGACACAATGCGAGGAATTTAATCTATGGAATGGTTAGGACTCTTTACCTTGCTTACGATTTACGGTTGCTTTCTTTTGTCCTATACCTCTGGGCGATGGCATTGGTGGTTCATTTGCTTTTGGTTATTGCCCATTTTTTCCATGACCATCACTTACGAATCGGGGCGAGAAATCAACGGCTTGATGGTCTTGATTTGTTTCTTGATGTTTGCGATTTGTAGGCGGAGTTTGTTGGGCATATCTTTATGGAATATCAAAGAGCGAAAAAATCACCCTATTTTGTGGGGATTTTTATTCGTTATTGTATTTTTGTTGATTTTATATTCCTTTGCAGAAGCACAATTGCGTGGGTATATGCTGAATATACAAGGGTGGGGACACGATGAACTTCGGTGGTTGCCGATTCTTTTGACTATGGGGCCGATGATTTTTTGCTCTGTCATCTTTACGAATATGGTCTATACAGCAATCGATCGTTTGGGATTTCGGAAGAAAAATATGACGTTGCTTGCATGTCGATTTTTCATTTCTACAGAAATGGGTTTGGAAAGTCGTCTGATGGTGCGTGGCTATTTTGTCGAAGGTGTTGAAAATGGTGTGACGTATTATTTTCGTATGACGAAGCGAACGTTCTATATATTGAAGAAACAGACATTTTTGAAAATGAGTGTCAAAAAAGGAATCTTTGGCGGACTCTACGTGGCAAGTTACGAAAAAGATCCCGAAAAAGAACGTGATAAGAGCATCGTCAAACGGCTCGATAGAGATGCGTTTCGTATGGCAATTTTAGGTTTTTTCGTTTGCATGGCGTTTAGTTTATATTACATTTGGCATTTGGGCGGGACATTATAACAAAAAAGCAGAACTCGGTTTGCTCCATAACGCAAATTATAGCAAAGCACTACTTGCTTGCGTGAACTCAGAGAAGCAGTTGCTATAATCGATGATACATATTTTCTTTGTATGATGGCATAGACTAGAACTAAGGTTGTTGGGGAGTTGTGTCTATGAAGCGATTTTTGCTATTGTTTTTCGTATACTACCTCGTGGCACTCATATTTTTGCCTATGGTGGTGACGTGGTTTGTTGAGTCAAAATATGATGTTGTCACCGAATTAGAAACAGAAGAACTCTATTTGGAGGAGGAACTCTCCTAATCAGAAGAAATTTCCTGAAAAAATAGAACGCAAAAAATAGAAATTTTGGTATAAAAATCATCTCAAAAGGTCAAACTACTTTTGGAGGTGAGAACAATGGACAAAAAACAAATTGGAAGTACCATTGTATTGTGTGGTTGTTTTACGCTGATGGCGATTGGCATTGGCGTGGCAGTGCGTGATACGGACGAGGTGGCAGAAGCTCCGCCAATCGTACACTCGCAGGAATTGATGCCTGAATATATCGAAATCAAACCTGTAACTATGCCGACAACACCAACTGTGGGAGAGACAGCACGTACGGAAGCTGAAGTTGTGGCTGAGGAGACAGTCGCTCCCCCTGAAGCAGAAGTCGTTGTGACAGAAGAAAAAGAGGAAGCGACAGCTGAAACTACTGCTACTGAAGCTACAGCTACAGCTACTACTACTGCAGAAGCTGTGACTGAAACTGCTACAGCTACAGCAGAAGTAGAAGTAGAAGATTTGGTGCCTGTATTTTCGTATCCTGTCGTTGGAGAAGTGGTCATGCCATATAGCATTGAAACGGCAATATACGATCCGACACTCGATCAGTATCGCACAAACAATACAGTGAGTATGACGGCAAAAGAAGGCAGTCAAGTCTTGTCAGCAGAAAAAGGTGTCGTCAAAGAAATTACGAAAGATGAAGAAAACGGAAATTCAGTAGTCATTGAACACAGCGAAGGCTGGGTGACTACATACAGTCAATTGGCAGGGAATATGCTTGTGGCTGTAGGGCAGTCTGTAGAAAAAGGCCAAGTCGTAGGAGAAGTGGCACAGCCAACGATTTATACGATGGCATTGGGCGAGCATCTTGAGTTTGCAATCGCAAAAGATGGAGAATCGAAAAATCCAGAAGATGTACTCGTGAAATAAAAATAAGGGAGAGAAGTTTCTATGGCGACTTCTCTCCCTTTTTGTATTTTTGCTCGTCAATACGAGGTATAAAAACTTTTTTGATCTATTTTTTAGGCTGTTTGTAAGGGTGAACTATGGTCGCCCACTCTCGACAAACGATAATTTTGGCAATATTTAGTTGGCATCTCAATAATATAAAAACACTATTATATCAACATTTATAAGCATTTTTCTTCATCAAATCTGCAAGAGTTTTTCTATAAATCACATAAAGTCTTTACAGGTAAAATTTTGACGATTGCTTAAAGTGAAGAAAAAACAAAGTTTTGACACCACTTTTTCAAAAGTTGGAGGAGTTTGCAACAAAGCCCCAAGAGCTTCGTCCCTTCTTTTTTTAAAATTCTTCCATTTTTAAAAATATTGAACTTGTTCGTCAACCACTATTTATTTTCAAATAATATCCTTTATTTCATTAGGATAATATTTTTTTTCAAAATCAAGAATCGACAAGGGCTTAGAAAATAAGAATCCTTGTACTTTTTCACAACCAATTTGACGCAACCAATTGGCTTGTTCCTCCGTCTCGACACCTTCGCAAATGACATCGAATTTCATATCTTTTGCCATATTGATGATGTGACGGATAATGATTTCATTTTTTCTCGATAAATCGGTTACTTTCGCACTTTGAAATACGGGCATAAATTCTTGGTCAATTTTCAAAACATCGACCTCCACACCTGTCAAAAGTCCAATTGAAGAATACACTGTGCCAAAATCATCGATGGACACTTTGAATTTTGCTTTTCGCAAATCGGAAATAAAATTCTGGAGTAGTACTTTATCTTCTGCAAAAATATTTTCTGTGACTTCCAATTCAATCAAATCATTTGGTACATTGTATTTTTTGAGCAAACCGAGTAATTTTTTCAAAAATAGCTTATCGTAAATGTGATATCTCGAAACGTTCAAAGAAACTGGATATACCTTCATTTTTCTATCCAAACACGTACGCAAGTATTGAATGACTTTTTGGTATATAATAAAATCGAAAGTCGTAATGAAACCATTTTTTTCAAAAGTCGGCAGAAATTCTTCTGGATACATCAGCCCTTTCGGTGTTTTCCAACGTGCCAACGCTTCCATTCCACAAATCTCATTCGTATTCAAATTGATTTTCGCTTGGAAATACGGTACAAATTCGTCATTGTCTTGGGCATACTGCATACGCAATTGAATATGGCTTTCTTTTTCTTCTTTTTCTTGCATTTTTTGGTCGTAGAGTTGGAACGTATTTTGGTATGCCCCTTTGATGCTACGTCTTGCAGTATCTGCTTTATTGAGTAAGAAACTAAGTGTCTGCTCTTTATCGACAAGACAAAATCCGCCTACGATTACGACTTTGACATCTTTGAAATGGAGTCGTTGCATAATGCGAAAAATGGAATTGATGTCTGCAATTCGCAATTCCAACTCCGAAATATCACTATAGCGAAGTAAAATCGCAAACCTGTCATCACTCATGCGACAGAACATCTCATCATTGAGCGTGAAATTTTGAATCGTCGATGCGATTTTTTGCAAGACCCTATCGCCTTCTTCACGTCCAAATAAATTGTTGACATATTGGAATTTATCGATATCTATCGTGAACAATGCATAAGAATAGTCATTTTTTCTGATAGAAGTTTCATATAATTTTTCAAAATATCGAAATTGCAAAGCCCCTGTTACAGAATCGTAATTCTCAGTGGAGTGCGAAACAGATACGTCTTCTTTAGAACACATCAAATAAGCCTCCGTTCCGTCAGTCAAAGTCAAAGGAATGCTTTTTACCATCATGACTCGTTGATCATCCGTAATAAAAGGTTTTTCTTGTAGGCTTTCTCGCAAGCATTTTTCACAAGGTTGGATGCCGTCATTTGAAAAATAACAAGGTTTTCCGATTTCTATCATTTTCGTTTGTTCCTTCCTTACTTCATTGAAGTAAAGCACTTCATACGTGTCTTTTTTGATGATGCACATGCCCACGTCCTCATCATTGATGACCAAATCACGAATCTCAATATTTTTTCTGAAACGAATATTTGATTCATACTCTTTGAGTTTTGTCTGTAGCACATTTGAAAACGCAAATAATTCTTCTCTTTTTTCGATTGGCAAAGTAGATGTCTGTACATATTTTTCAAATACAACGTAGCCAACGTATCCATCTTCGATTGCCCAAATAAATAGCTCATTTACAATTTGCTTTTCATTTCTTTGGTAATTTAAAATACGCATTCTCTCCGCTGCGTCGTAGAAATTTTGTGTATAATAATAAAACTGACCTTGGAACAAATCGTAAAAATCTTGCTCCATTTTCGGTCTTGGATTTTTAAATAAATCAATATAGACTTTCAAATCTGGATTCAATTTGTTTGTCCATTTTTTGAAAAAGCGATCGGTTTTATATTCGTATGCTTTATAAAATAAATCTGTTTTGTGATTTTTAAAATAAAAGCTACATTGATCAAAATGGTACATCTCGCAAGTATCTACCATAGCAGAATGAAGGGTCAGCAATATATTTTCCGCTTCCGAAAACACTTTAATTTTGTCTAATACTTTCATGGAACGCCCCCTTCGTTTATTTTTATTATATAAAATTGTTCTATGAATTACAAGTGGTTTTTGTGATTGTTATATTTTTTTCAACAAATGATATTTTTTTCACAATAATTCTAAAATACCACACAATTCCAACAAAAGACTTCCTATTTTCTCATGTTCTCTTTGTAAAATAGTGAAAAATAATGAACAAAAAACAAACAATCAAAAAAATACTTATTCCGAATAAATTTAATGTTTTTCGTGCATTTGTAAGGCAAATTATGTGAAATTATAAATTCGTTGTCACTGTTATCCACTTGAGAAATTTTTTTCACTATACCACACGAAATATGTACTTAACCAATAGATTCACACCAGGCTTTTTGTATATTTTGACGAAAAAATGACAGAGAGAAATATGCAATATGGGAAACCGAAATATTCACTACTTGACTATATTGGATTTTACTGCTATATTCTATTGAGACAAAAATTATGGAGGTATTTTATGAACGATATGACAGTAGGAAATCCTACAAAACTTGTGATAAAATTTATCATTCCGCTACTCATCGGAAATATTGTACAACAATTATATGCTATGGTCGATGCCATTATCGTTGGGCAATTTGTTGGTGTCGATGCACTTGCAGGTGTTGGTTCAACGGGGGCAATCAACTTTTTCATCATCGGCTTTGCACTGGGGCTTACAGGCGGATTTGCTGTGCCGATTGCCCAAAATTTTGGGGCGAACGACTATGAGGCTATGCGAAATTACGTTGCCATGTCCATCTTCTTGACGGTCGTAGGCGGTTTGATTCTTACGATTCTTTCGGTGCTTGGCTTGCCACTTTTACTAAAAGCTCTGCAAACACCCCCTGAAATTTTCGATTATGCATACGATTACATGGTATTCGTACTATATGGAATGGTGGCGTCTATGATGTACAATCTCGTCGCAAGTATTTTGCGTGGATTGGGCGACAGCAAAACACCACTCTATTTTCTCGTCGTTGCTTCCTTATTGAATATCGGCTTGGATTTGCTATTTATTATCAACCTCGAAATGGGTGTCATCGGTGCAGGGCTTGCAACGACAATCTCCCAAGGGGCTGCTGCAATTTTGTGTATGATTTACATTTTCAAAAAATTCGATATCTTGCGTTTGACTAGTGACAATTTCAAAATACGTAAAAAATATATACGTCGCTTGCTGTTTATCGGTATACCGATGGCATTTCAATATACAATTATCGCTACAGGCAGTATGATTGTGCAAGGGGCTGTCAACTCACTCGGGACAGTCTACATCGCAAGTATCACCATTTGTAGCAAAATCGAGCAAATCTTCTTCCAACCATACGTGACACTCGGCATTGCTGGTACGACATTCGCTGCACAAAATCTTGGTGCAAAAAAAATTGACCGCATTAGTGAGGGAATGAAAAAAATGACGACCATCGGGGTGGTGATGTGTATTGTATTTGCGGTATTAATCAATGTATTTGCTGAACCTGCATGTAATTTATTTTTATCAGAAGGCGAAAACAATGATCTCGTCATTGTCTATGCCAAAGAATTCATTTTGTGGCAATCCATCTTCTTCATTCCTTTGATGGCTTTGATATTGTACCGCAGTGCCTTGCAAGGCATGGGCGACATCAAAACAGCAACGGCTATGGGAATTACGGAGCTATTTGGTCGATCGTTCGTTATCCTTGCATTTACCGGATCTATTGGATTTATTGCGGTTTGCGTTGCAACGCCTGCTGCATGGACAAGTGCTTGTCTTCTCGCTGTGTACGCATATTTCAAACGTATCAAATGGCTAAAAAGAACTGTGGAGCAAGATGTAGAAATAATATAACAATTCATTTTTTCAATACAAAACACCTCTATGCAACGTCATTGATCTTGGCGACACGTAGAGGTGTTTTAGTTTTATAATTGTTCAGAACCTTATTTTTTAAGAACGTGGACGTTACCCACACTCGCATAAGGAGATAAAAGCCTTGGACTCGCTAGCATCTATCAGCCCTAATAATTATTGATTGGTCCTTGGTAAATAATTTCAGCTGTTTTGACTTCCAAGAAATCGTGTGGACGCACCAAAGTTGTATGTTTGTCTAAGAAAGGAATGTCTGCCATTTTCATTGCTTCAGCAACGAATTGGGCACAAAAATACTTGTCTTTTCGTTTCACAGGAATTCCTAGGTGACAGAACAAAAGCCCCAACGCACTATACTTATAGCAATGGCGATTTTTTTTGAACTCTTCGATGCATTCCACCAAATCTGCGTATTGTTTTTCCGTGACGCCGATGCGTAAAACGATGATTTTTGAATTTCCATATTCTTTGAAAAAACCCTTGCTTTTGCTTTCTTCAACGAATCCAGCACGGAACATATTGCGTAATTGTTTGCGACCAAACGCATAAAAAACTTCCAGTTCCTTGTCCAAACCGAGTGAACAATGGTTATAATCTGTACGCAATCTATTTTGAATGAATCGCCCAAGCACTGTATTCGTTTTCGATATTACGATGTATATATATTTATCATTTTTCTCTATCATCAAATCAAACCCCATATAATTTTTATTTTAATCCCCTTTGGAAATAGTATTGCATTATCAATAGGGGTCACCTTGTTACAGTATACCACACTTTCATTTGAAATGCACACTAAATTTATAAAATATCATTATATTTTAAGAAATGAAGACGTTCATAAAACACCTTAAAATGTTCACGAAAAGTTCACAACTGCTACATATGGGATTCACAGATGTATTGTATGATATATATATCCTAAGTCACCGAAATGTGATTGGGATTCGCAATACCTTCCCTTTTTTAAAACCCCGTTTTGGGGTTTTTTTTATTTCTAAAATAGAAATTAATCTTGAAAAAATTGCCAAAATAAGGTATGATAGTTATATAAAAATGAATCAAACAACAAAGAAGAACATAAGGAGAATGAAACATGTCTATTGAAATGGTACGAAATTATTTGCAATCCATCAATTGTGAAAAAGAAATCCTCGAATTTGAAACTTCAAGTGCAACAGTAGAATTGGCAGCAAAAGCCGCAGGCGTTCCACCAGCTCACATTGCAAAAACACTCTGCTTGATGTCAAAAGAAGGACCAATCGTCATTTCCGTCGCTGGAGATACGAGAATTGACAATCAAAAATTCAAAGCAACCTTCGGTCTCAAAGCAAAAATGCTATCCGCCGAAGATACCTTGCAAGCAACGAATCATGCCGTTGGTGGTGTGTGTCCTTTTGCATTGCCAGAAGAAACGAGGGCATATGCCGACATTTCTATGCAACGCTTCGATACTGTTTTTCCAGCAGCAGGCAGTAGCAATTCCGCAATTGAGTTGACTTGTGATGAATTATTTCAATACGCAAAGTGTTTGGAATGGGTTGATATTTGTAAAGATTGGGAACAGTAAAAGCTAGGAGTTGCGAGATGAGCTTTCTATAGTAATATATAAAAAACATAGGAGGCTTATTTTATGGCAAAATTAACAGAAGGCAAAATGAAAGTAATTCAAGGGTTATTGGAAGAATATGACACTGAAACGGCAGAAGATATTCAGAATGCCCTAAAAGACTTATTGGGCGGAACAATCCATGATGGAAACTGAAATGGATCATCATTTAGGCTACGAAAAATTTGAACGCAGCTCCAATGCCAGAAATGGCAAAAAGACGAAGAAAGTCAGAAGCAATTATGGCGATGGGTCAACTTATTTTGCTTCGCAAAACAGCTATGCTGCCGCCGTCTTCTTCGGTGGTAAGGAGAAAATTGAGGTTCCTCAAGATAGAAATAGCGACTTCCAGCCAGAGATTGTGAAAAAACGTCAAAAGATATTTCTGAAATTGACCAAAAAATCATATCCATGTATGCCAAAGGCCTAGAAACCCGACACGCCAAATCTCCGAAACCATCGAAGACATCTACGGTTTTGAGGTGAGTGACGGCTTTGTTTCTGATGTGAAAGATAAAATTTTAGGCGAGATAGACGACTGGCAAAAACGACCGTTGGACGATGTATACCCTATTGGGCTCTTTGTCAAGAGTTGGGGTAATAAAATTTTTTAGAAGCTGGATTTTCTCCAGCTTCTATTCTTAGTTAGGTTAGGGCAAGGAAAATTCTATTTCTGAAATTATTAAAATTGCGATATCCAAAAGCATTTCTTTTAATTACCTTGATGGCATTATTTGTTCCCTCTGTATATCCATTTGTATAAGTGCATTCAAAAGCATTTAGTATATATGCCGACCAATTCCGAAGCATGGTTAAACAAGCGTTGCGTGATGGCTTTACAGTGAGGACATTCATGCTCTCGACGTTGTAAGGTAAAGTATAAATGTACTTCTGTATCGTTTTGTTTAATATTATAGTTGATTAAAATAAAAAACATTAAATCTCAACACTTCAAATTGATGCGTACTTACGTGAACGAAAAATAAAAGTTTACTCGATTTTTTCAAAAATCGCAGAGTGTGAGACAGCGTCTCACGACCTTTCTTCCTCTATTTTTATTAATACTTTTAAATTTAATTCACTATATCTAAAATAAGGTCTTCCATTTCTAATAAAGTTGCTGTATAATTATCTGTAGGCATAGTGATTCAATCCTTTCTTGTCATACGGGTGTCGTAACTTTAGTATAACAGAAATTGTATCCCTATGCCTATCTTTTTTTATTTACCCCCAAGTAAAGTTTACAACCTTTTTTTACAATTATTAGTAGTTTATTTACAACAACTTACAAAAAAACAAACATTATAATAATCGCTTGACAAAGCAAATCGAACAGTGTATGATAACTGTATTAGTACAAGTAGTACAGTTTGTTGTGTATTTCCGCAGTACATGAATTGCCATTGTTCAACATATATATCATAAAATGGAACAAGTTGGTTTGGAAATTCGTCTTATGAGACAAAGAAATATACAAATTGCAAAACAATAAGGGAGGTGAAATTTATGAGCAAACGCATCATTCACATCAAAAATGTAAAAAAGACATATGTCATGGGCGATGAAAAAATAAGGGCGGTCAATGGCATTGATTTGGAAATCATGCAAGGAGAAGTTTGTTGTTTGTTCGGGAAATCGGGATCAGGGAAATCGACGTTGCTGAATTTGGTGGCGGGGCTTGAAAAACCGACGAAAGGCGAAATCATCTTCAACAAAAAGCACATTGAACGGATGAACGAAAACCAACTCGCAGATTTTAGACAGCAACACGTAGGTTTTGTATTCCAATCCTACAATTTATTACCGACGTTGACGGCACTTGAAAATGTCACTTTGCCCTTGATATTTAAAAATGTACCGAAAAAAGAGCGGAAAAAACGTGCCTTAAAAATGTTGAAAGCCGTAGGGCTTGAGAAAAGAGCGTACCACAAACCCCATGAAATGAGTGGTGGGCAACAGCAAAGAGTCTCTATCGCAAGGGCGTTTATCAATGCACCGCAAGTCGTATTTGCAGATGAGCCAACGGGCAATCTCGATACGAAAACGACGTATGAAATGATGGATTTGATTACTGGTCTGGCGAAAAAATACAAGCAAACGCTCGTCATTGTGACACACGATATGGAGCTTGCAGAATACGCTGACCGCATGGTGATTTTATCTGATGGCAAAATTGAACGGATTGAATCTGTAGAAAAAAATGAAACGAAAGAGGTATAAAAGAGAAAGACCTTGAGACGCTGTCTCAAACTCTGCCACTTTTTTCAAAAAGTGGACAAAAACTTTATTGTTTGTTCGCCTAAGTATTTGCAAAATTGTATAATTTTGGCAATATTGAATTTTAGGTGAAATATCAAAATTTAATGTTTTTATCTTAATCGACTATACAAACTACAACCCCAGAACTTCCAACAACTTCCAACAACTTGATGTGATTCGTAACCAACGATTGATTGACAACAGCAAAGGAGAATTCTTATGAACCAAAAATCAAAAATAGGAAAAATAAAATGGCTTTCCATCATTTTTGTGATGGTACTATGTTTTACGCAATACACCACTGTATTTGCGGGCGAACCCAGCCTAAAAGTCAGCGGTTCGCAAGTCTTTACCATCGATCCGCAAGCAACGACAAACCATAAAATACAACTCATCAACAAAGGCACATCGACGGCAAAAGGCATTTACGTACAAATGAAAACAGAGGCGACTGCTCCATTTTCTGTGCAATTTGTCGGCGGAAATTACAATACGAATTTGAATAATCTTGGTGTAAATGCGTTTACGGATCTCAGTATTATCGTCAAACCAACGGGCATATTGGCTGAAGAAGTCTATGCTGTGACACTCGATATTTCTTACTACGGTGAGGATGATACACTACTCACTACAACAGAAACACTGACACTGAAAACCAGTGGTTACAACGACACAGCGAAGTATAACTTAACGGGTATGTCGCTGTCTCCTGAAATTTTGCAAGCAGGTGAAACTGCAACATTATCTGGTTATCTCAAAAACAATGGGACGAGCGAAATCGTAGATGTTGAGCTGAAATTGTCTGGATTATCCACAGAGGGCATTGCCCTAAGTGGTGGATTTAGTACTTTTTTTGAAGAAGCAATTCCTGTGGGCGGATCGCTCAAATTCGAGTATCCTCTCATCGCCAACTCAGATATGGTTGCGGGCAATTATCCACTGACTTTTGATATGAAATTCACTGATGCTTTCAATAAAGTGACAGAACGCACACAAGAATATTATATCGCAGTGGCGGGTGCTGAAGGAACAACTGCTGGTGAAAAACCACAAGTTACAATCCAAAATTTAGTCGAGCCAGCGAACACTTTCGGTGTTAATGAAAATTTCACGATCACTTTTGATGTACATAACAAAGGCGAGGCTACGGCACAAGATATTGTAGTCACAGCTGAAGCACTAGAATCGACAAGCGTTGTTCCAAAATCGAGCAGTATGGAGATGATTTCTGCACTCGAAGTTGGTGAAACAAAGTCTTTGTCCTTTACTTTTTCTGCAACTGAAATGGCAACGACTCAAAATTATGCAATCCAATTCACCACACAATACGGATGGGGCGATGACGAAACGGCTTCGACAAAACAGTTTGCTGGTGTCAACATCTATAATCCAGAAAATACGACTGACGACGATACCGATTCTGATACCGTTGTGAGCAAACCGCAAATCGTAATCAGCAAATACGAAAGCGATCCGAAAATCGTCATGGCGGGAGAAGAATTTGACCTCCAACTAGTGGTCTCAAACCAAAGCAAAACCACGACAGTCGAAAACATCAAAATGTTTCTGACACTCGCAGAGGAAACTTCTTCCAGTAGTGAATTGTCGGGCAATGTATTCATTCCTGTTGATAGTAGCAACACATTTTACTTCGATGAAATTTCACCCAAAGGCAGTGTGTCGAAAGATCTAAGGCTCTACGTTGTGCCTGAAGCACAGCCGAAAACGTATACACTGACTGTCAATTTTGAATATGAAGATGGGCAAGGCAATACGCACCAAGCAACTGAACTTTTGGGCATTCGTGTGAAGCAAGTCACAGAACTTCGAGTCGATGAATTCACTCTGCCTGAAATGGTCGATGCCGGTATGCCTTTGAATGTTTCATTTCAATATTATAACGTTGGGCGAGTGGCTTTGAGTAATGTAGAAATTCGTGTCGAAGGTGATGTCGAGGCATACGCAAAAAATACGTATATCGGCAATATGGACTCGGGCGACAGTGGGTATTTTGATACGTCTTTCACTGCATATACACCGGGTGAAGTGCCAGTTGACATCGTCATTGCGTACGAAGATTCTTCTGGAGAAGTGATTGAGCATAGAAATGAGTTTTTGCTCTTTGTGAATGAACCGATGTACCCAGACCCATTTCTCGATGGGGACATGATGTATCCTGAATTTCCAGAGGAGCAAAACAACAATCACAACATGTTGATTTACGGTGGAATCGGTGCAGTTTTGGCTGTCATTGCAGTTGTAATTTTGGCGAAAAAGAAGAAAATGGCATTGGCACAAAAAGCGATTGAAGCCGATGATGATGACGACGAGGACGAGGACAAAGGGGTAAGCCTATGAGTTTGAGGGATTTATTCGATATGGCATGGCGAAACCTTGTCAAGCGGAAAATGCGAACGCTCCTCACCATTTTAGGTGTTGTGATTGGTACGATGTCTATCGTTGTAATGATTTCCATCGGGTTTGGTATGAATAAAAATTTCGAGGAACAACTCTCTGCGTGGGGGAGCTTGCAAGTCATTAGTGTCTATTCGCAAAATGGCGGAATGTACGGCGGTATGATGATGTATCCTGAGGAAGAAAGCAGTCAATCGACAACACAAGAGGAAGTCTTACTCAATGAACAAGCCGTAGAAACGTTTCGCAATTTGCCTTATGTGGAAGTCGTTTCGCCAATCAAATACCTTTATTTGAAAGGTGGGAGCGGACGTTACGTCGCTGATATACAATTGACAGGGGTGTTGCCCGAGGCAATGGAACCGTTGGGGTATACTGTGGAGTCGGGACGTGCGTTCACAGAAGAAGATAAAAAATCGATTATTTTAGGTGGAGCAGTTGAGTTTTACGATCCAAAACTTAGTTGGGAAATGCGTTGGAGTACACCCTCACCAGAAATTGAATTGTTGGACTCAAAAGTAGATATCAGCTACGATTGGGCCTATGGCACACAAGACCAAGATAAGTCAGTGAAAGTTGAAAAGTATGAGGTTGTGGGGATTATGTCGGCAGATGGACAAAATAGTTGGGGTGCCTTGATGCCACTAGAAGAAGTGGAGCGACTCGATGCGGAGCAGAAAAAATGGCAAGAGGAAGCAAACGGTGGTTCTGGAAGTTTCAGCTCTTCTTCACAACAACAAACGAAAAAAGAATACGAAGAAGTCAGTGTCAAAGTCAACGATCTCAATCGGGTACAAGAAGTGCAAGAGATCATCAAAGAAATGGGCTATCGGGCAACGAGTTTGACGGATCAGCTCACGTATATGCAAGAGCAAACGCTGATGATTCGAGTGGGACTCGGTGCGATCGGGGGCATTTCGCTACTCGTGGCGGCGATTGGCATCACCAATACTATGGTTATGGCAATTTACGAACGGACTAGAGAAATCGGTGTCATGAAAGTCATCGGTGCTTCTTTATGGGACATCAAACGATTGTTTTTGGTCGAAGCGGCATTCATTGGATTTGGCGGTGGCATACTCGGATCGGTGTTTAGCTTTTTGATTTCAAAGGGCATTAACCATCTGGCCATGCAACAAGGCATTGGCACGGCCTCTTATATTCCGCTGTACTTGTATGCTGGAGCGATTGCATTTGCCACGGCGATCGGCATTTTATCGGGGTATCTGCCAGCACAACGAGCGATGAAATTGAGTGCGTTGTCGGCGATTCGGACAGAATAGCCAACGGCAAGTTGTATAACATATTCACGATAAAATTTCTGGGTTGGTCTTGACAAGGGAACCATTACGACAGATAAAAGTCAAGTCGCTATATTGTCGTGAAAAGTAGCTAAATTTTTGATTCGACCATATCATTTACCAAACAATGCAACAGATTAGACTTTCGTTTTATGTAAAAATTAACTATTGCAAATGCAAAGAAAATGTAGTATACTGTATCTAATAAGTCCTGAAGTGTTCGATAGCTCACTATAATTGAACCTACATTACTGACTTGGGATTCCTAATTAATGTATTTATGTCAGGCCTCAAGATAATTCCCTTTGGGCAGAGGAAGACAGATGTACATTTGCGGTTGCCCACCTGGCTACTGCTAGGTGTCAAGCGGTGAGAACGGCATTTTGGGTTTATTTTCAAAAAAAAAGGGAAAAAAATCTATACCTCTCGTATATAAGAGGTATAGATTTTTTAATTTGAAAAATTGTAACTATTCAGCACTCCAACAGAAACTGTTAAAATATTCGGTTTCGGAAGTTTTTCAGTACATTAATTTCTTGAAAATAAAGTTTTACTCCATTTTTTTCAAAAAATGTCAGGTGTAGACAGCGTCTACGGTCTTAAAAACAAGGTTCTGAACAGTTACGAAAAATTTATATAAGCAAACTTTATCTATCGAAAAATGGGCTTTTCGCAGAAATGGATAACGGAATGCCATACGCAACGACTGCACTGCTAGAAAACATATTCATTGCAAGGGCTGCTTTGCCTACAGAAAACATGATGCGGTTGTCGATGTGGTGTGTCGCTGCAATCGCAACAGCAGAGCCGATTGCAATGCCCAAATCGCCTACACTAAATGCGCAGGGTACACCGAGTTTTTGCGAAGTCATACAATCTTTTGCTCCACAGTATCCGCAGTGTTGGATATTTCTTCTAGCATTTGTTGCTGCCATCAAAACAATGCAGGGACTTGCCTCAATATTTAGAGCATCTCTTTCATAAATTGGTGCACCGAGCGTTTTTCCCATCATACGCATTTGTTTGACGAGGGCTGTTTTTTCCTCTCTATCGACAACAAAAGCTTCTAGTGTGGAAATCCCCTTTCCTTTTGGTGCAGTTTCTGCTGCACTCATCATAAGAGCTGCTACCGTTTCTAAAGTTTTTTTGTGCATTTGTTCTTGTGTATACTTCATTATAGTTCCTCCTTCATTCACTATGTACTTGTTATGTAGTTTGCATACATATAGTATAATAAAAAAATGAGGAAAATACAAGTCATTTTTTAGAAAATAATAGAGAAGGATTTTCTAAAAAAATTATTTTTTCATTGATTTTGACTCATTTTCACAGCATATTGCACAAAAATATTTAATTGCATATCTAAATCTACCATTTTTTTTGTTTATTTTAACGAAAAAGTCGCTGTAAAAATAATTAGTGACTGTCCCCAAAAGGCGTATTTTGACTCATCGAAGTTTTAGTCAAATGCACAACGCTTTTTACATGTCTGAAGGGCTGTTTGTCAAACGCCCAATTCACTTGCCTAATAAAGTGATATAGCGACTTAACTTTTATTTGTCTGTATAGTGTAGAGATAAAATTCGTTATTCAAGGAAGAGGAGTCGAGTCGTAGCTCTCAAAGCCCGATTCACCAGCTGCAAAGCTACGACGAGCGACGATGACGCAGAAGAACGGGATTTTAGCCTGCAATATAGGACTAATAAAGGTTCAGTTGTTATATTCATCTATAGGTGACCTCCGGAAACCTAAGTGCCAAGATTTTCGTAAGCTAAGCTTCAAGGGATAATTTTTTCGGCAAAAAATCATATTTTTCGAGAAAGCGTTTTCCACAACCATATCCTCGCTTTTTTAATGAAAGAAGAATTAATTTGTCATTGTAAAAATTATCTTTGATTACTTGCGTTCGGTAATCGTGAACTTTACTTGTTCGTTTGCCACAACATGGACATTTTTACTCGCTTGCATCGGTTTCTAAAAATACTTTTATAAAATTGTCACCATGCGTTTTTTTGCTTCAACCTCTTTCAAATTTAGAAATTTTGCGGTATAATTGGTTTGTATTTTCCAACAACTCCTTCCTATATTGTTTTTTAGACAACTACATTATACAAGAATTCGTGGGGGAATACATTATTTTTTTGCAAAATAAATGCTGAGGTGTTTACCACCCCAGCATTTATTTTGAATTAAGCCAATTTTGCTTTTGCTGCGTCAACCAATGCAGTAAATGCAGTTGGATCAGAAACAGCCAATTCAGCTAACATTTTTCTGTTCATGTTGATATCAGCCAATTTCAAACCGTGAATCAATTTGCTATAAGAAATGCCATTGAGACGAGCTGCCGCATTGATTCTTGTAATCCAAAGGCTTCTGTACTCTCTTTTTGTTTGTTTTCTACCAGCAAATGCATATGCCATTGCTTTCATTACAGATTGTTTTGCCACTCTGTATTGTTTGCTTCTTGCACCACGATATCCTTTTGCAAGTTTCAATACTTTTTTATGTTTTTTTCTTGCGTTTAACGCACCTTTTACTCTTGCCATGGTTTTGTCCTCCTAAAAAATTATGAAATAATCAATCTCTGTCGTTAAATAAATAGTCAAATTATGCGTAAGGCATCAATTTTTTCTTTACATTTTTCAAAACAGATTTGTCCACAGTAGTTGCGTGGCGAAGATTTCTTTTTCTTTTTCTTGATTTTTTACCAAGGATATGTTGCGTGTTTGATTTGCGTCTTTTTAGTTGTCCAGTTGCAGTGATTTTGAATCTTTTTGCAGCTGCTTTTTTTGTTTTTAACTTAGGCATGATATCGTTCCTCCTGTACTATGCACTTACCATTGATTTTGAGCCACTTCTTCTTGCGGATTACGCTTTGGGAGTAAGAAACATAACCATGCTTCTGCCTTCCATTTTGGCTTCTTTTTCAATTACACCAAATTCTGCAGTATCTTTTGCAAAATTTTCTAAAATGACCATACCCGCTTTGGAATGCCCGATTTCACGGCCACGAAAACGAATACTTACTTTCACTTTATCACCAGATTTTAAAAACTCATTTGCTTTTTTGACTTTCACCATAACGTCATGTGTGTCAATCCCTGGAGATAAACGAAGTTCTTTCACATCTACGGTCTTTTGTTTTTTTCTCGCTTCTTTTTCTTTTTTCGCTTGATCAAACTTATACTTTCCGTAGTCCATGATACGACAAACAGGTGGTTTCGCCGTCGGAGCAATTTTCACCAAATCCAAACGCTTTTCATCGGCAAGATTTTGTGCATCTTTCCCCGCAACAATTCCTACTTGTTCCCCATTTTCATCAATCAGTCTGACTTCTTTGTCTCTGATCTGCTCATTGATCATTAAATCAGTAATAGTAAAGCACCTCCCAAAATTTTATCTTTTCCGCAAAACGCATAAAAAAATGCGTCGGAAGTATCCGCCGCACAAAAACAGAAAATATCTGTTTGAATTGTTTGTTTGTGACCTTATTAAGCTATGCCATAAGGTGAGAAGCGGAACTTCTTCTTTCGTACTCGATTAGTATACCATACATGAAAATGAATGTCAATAGGTATTTTCAAATCTAAATTATTTTTTTGGAAAGTCTTTCTCTATGTATCAATCAAGAAGCGTATCGATAAATTCCATCGCTTCATCATATTCGTATCCCGATAGAAAATCCTTGATTTTTGCAAGATTCAAAAGCGTCGATTCTTCCCAATTGAATTCAAACAATTCTCTCAACAACGAATCACATAAATTGATGTCTACATTGTCCAAAGCCTCTTTTAATTTGTTCAAATTTTCCTTGTAGAACTCTACACTGCCCGATTCTTTTTTCGTGGTATCGTCCTCGCAAGTATATCCTTTCAAGGCTTCTCTCATATTTTCTAGTAAAATATTGAAATCGTCGATAAACTCAGTCGTATTTTGGTTGACATACACCCAGTTTGAAGTATTGCACGCATCTTCGAGCAGTTTTGCTTTTTGAGAAATATCCAATGCACCAATGGAGGCGGAGGCACTTTTTAAAGCATGGACTTCCACACGATAATTATGAAAATCTTCCTTATCGAAATATGCCTTCACTTTCGCAATGCACTTGATTCCATCTTTATAATACACTTCTAGTATATTCAAATAGACAGAGAAATTTCCGCCAACTCGTTTCAATCCCAACGTCGTATCGACAGATGGAATGGAAATTTTCGGTGTTGTGTCCATTGCCTTTGCAACCGCAGTGTCGTCGATTGGAATTTGCAATTCATCGGGCAACCACTTCAACAACACATCATTGAGCGAACTCAATTTGATTGGTTTGGCAAGGAAATCGTTCATCCCCTCCTTGATGAATATTTCTTCTGTCCCGATAATGGCATTGGCTGTCAATGCGACAATCGGCAACTTTTTATAATATTCTTCGTCCAAGGCACGTATGGCAATCGTGGCATCGATTCCGTCCATTATGGGCATCATATGATCCATAAATACCAAATCGTACTTTTTCTTTTGCACTGCCTTGACGGCTTCTTCGCCATTTTCAGCCGTGTCAATCGAAAACTGGTACGGCTTCATCAACCCTTGTGCCACTTTCAGATTGACAACGTTGTCATCGACAATCAAAATTGTACATTTGGGAGCGATGAAATTCGTATGCGTGCGATTGCTACCATCGTTTAAGAATTTGCCATTTAAGAAGTTGGCAATGGAGATGGAATGCGTTGGCATTAAGAGTGTTGCATAGTCGTATTTCGTTTTGATGCTCGCATTGTCTGCCAAAATCACAATCTTAGAATTGAGATTTTTTTTCAGCAACATTTCCTGTACTTTGTGATGATAAAAGGAAGAAGTGAACACGTAATCAAACGTTTGCTCGTCGAGTGATTCGCTCAATTCTGACTGCAAGACACAGCAAACGACCCGATCGAGAGCGAGTTCGTTACACGCTTTTTCAAGTGAATTTCGGTACAAATCTCTCGATTCAAAAATTAAAATAGATTTGCTATTTTCTACTTTTGCAATTGGCATGTATTTCGTATATTTTTGATTGATGGTGATGGCAAAAGTAGTGCCGACACCGAGTGTGCTTGTCACTTCAATTTGACCGCCCATCATTTCACATAAGCGTTTTGATATGGCAAGTCCGAGTCCTGTACCTTCAATTGTTCGATTTTTCGTTGTATTGACACGTTCAAACTCCACAAATAATTTCTCAATGTCCTCTTCGCTAATGCCAATGCCTGTATCTGTCACTGAAAATTGTAATCTCAAATTGCCATCTGTATAGTCTCCGCTGACATGAAATGAGATGTGTCCCTCTTGCGTAAATTTGATGGCATTGTTGAGTAAATTGACCATAATTTGTTTCACACGCACTTCATCACCAATCAATTTATCGGGCAAATCGTGCTGAAAATCTGTCACAAACATGAGGCTTTTTGAGTCAAGACGGTTCGTTGCAATCGTCAATACATCATTGAGAAGACTCGAAAATGAATACTCCGTTTCAATGATTTCTAGTTTGCCAGATTCGATTTTTGAAATGTCTAAGACATCATTGATAATGGTAAGCAAACTGTCACACGCACGCTTGATATTTTGGGCATACTCCGTGATTTCTTCGTCTTCTGTCTCTCTCAAAATAATATCGATCATACCAGAAATGGCATTCATCGGCGTTCTAATTTCATGGCTCATATTGGCAAGGAAGTTGCTTTTTGCTTGTGAAGATAGCAAGGCTTCTTCTTGAGAATTTGATAATTCTTCTTGTGTCGTTTCAATTTCTGACATAAGTGAACTGAATTTTCTAAAGATGTAAATGGAAATCAAAAAAATGACACCAACGATAACAATGGCATATGAATAAAGGTGGTCGCCCTCCAAACTCGCTTGGTCAGCACCATTTTTATTGAACATTACGAGTTCTAAAAAAACCGCTGAAACTTCATTAAAGAGTAGTTCGGATTCTTTCGACATGATGTCCATTGCTCTTGTCGTGTCGTTGTCTCGACTATAGGAAATCATATTGGCATGAATATCCAAATACGATGTCCAAAGTGTTTTTGCTTCTTCGAGCAAGGCTCGGTCAGTCGCATTCGTGACCAGATTGTTGGTATATTCTGCAAACATCAAATCAATTTCATCGGAGATGTCCGACAGTGTCAACTCGTGTTGTTGCATCGTTTCTCGATCTTGCGAGATGACGTGACTGGCTTCTGCAATTCTAAAATCAGACGTAGCCGTGTTGAGTTCTTCCGCAATGATAACAGACGGTAACCAATTCATGGAAACGATTGTCGTTCCCGTGTTGATTTCTCGCATCAAAAGTACAGACAACACACCTGTAAAAAGCAGTGACAAAATGAGCGTTGCTGTAAAACCATAAAATTTATACTTGAGTTTTGAATTTAATATTTTGCTCATATTCGGCTCCTTGTGTTATTTATTTGCATTTTCACCACTATATTTTTCGGAAATTCCCTTGAACTGTTGCTCGACCTCACGGAACACTTCTATCAATACTGGATCAAAATGTGTACCAGAATTTTCATATAAAATCTCAAGTGCTTTTTCATGAGAAAACGCCTCTTTATAAATGCGTTTGGAAATCAACGCATCATACACATCAGCAATTGCCATCAACCGTCCGCAGACAGGAATTTCTTCTCCTTTGAGTCCAAGAGGGTATCCCGTTCCATCCCATTTTTCATGATGACTTTTCACAATATCGATGGCAAGATTCAAAAATGCAGAATCCTCCACATACTTCATAATGTCTAGCACGATTTTTTCGCCTATGGTCGTATGCGTTTTGATAATTTCAAATTCTTCGTATGTAAGTTTTCCTGGTTTCAACAAGATGTGATCGGGAATTGCAATTTTTCCAATGTCATGCAATTTTGAAGCGTGGGAGTAATCATCAACAGGCATATCGGCAAATGCACCGCCATAGACATTCTTTTCTTGGGCTTTTCTAAGTAGTACTTTTAAGTATTCACTCGTGCGAATGATGTGCGAACCCGTCGAACCGTCACGTCGTTCGATGACGTCTGCCATACCGCTGACGATGCCATATTGTAGATTTTGTATGGTAGCAATTTGATTGGACACCATCGATTCGAGATTCTTGCTGTAATTTTGGAGTTGTTTTTGTTGCTCTGCCATTTTCAAGTGTAAATCAACTCTTTTCAGCAAGAGAGGAAACGAAAATGGTTTGATGATGTAATCGACCGCACCGAGATCGAGTCCCTCAAATTCGCTATTCGTATCGTCTTTTACAGTGACGAAGATGACAGGAATTTCGTCGTAAGGAGTCCCCAACTCTTTGATGCAACCAATGACCGCAAACCCATCAAGGACGGGCATTTCCACATCGAGCAAGATCAGATCAGGTTTAATTTTTGTCAGTACTTTCAGTGCTTTTTCGCCACTTGGCATCAAATACACATCGTAATCATTTTCCAAGGCACTTCTTGCGACATTAAGGTTTGTGACATTGTCATCGACCACCATTATTTTTTTCTTTTCCATACATACACCTCTTGTAATAAAATTTATTGATAGGTATCATTTGATTTTCCAATGAAATATAACGAATCAATTCATTGTCAATCACGTACTGAAAGGCTACCGGCAAAGAAATGCACCAGCAGTTTTTTCTTATTTTTTCGTTATAGTTTAAATGTTCCATTACAAAGATTGTTGTAATGGAACATTCATTTTTAAGACTATTTTTTTACAATACAGCACCTGAATTCAGAAATATCATTCAGGATCAATGAGACCATACGTGCCGTCTTTTCTTTTGTACACAACGTTGACTGCTTCAGATTCATCATTTCTAAATACAAAGAAGTTATGACCAACAAGTTCCATTTCCATGATTGCTTCTTCCACATCCATTGGTTTGAGTTCAAAATGTTTGACTCTTTGAATTTTGGAATCTTCATCGTCTCTATCCATGTCTGTTTCTGAGACACCATTTGCATCGTATTCCGCTTGATAGATTGCCATATCAACGGCTTCATTACGCATTTTCGTACGCAATCTTTTTTTGTAACGCACCATTTGACGTTCTAAAATATCGACAACCTTATCCATTGCAACGATCAAATCATCTTCGCTGACCTCTGCACGCACGACACGTTTTGTAAGTACAATCGTCGCTTCTACAGTAGACGTTCTTTTTTCCACGCTCAAAGTTATGGTTGCTTTTGCATCTTCAGGAAATAATTTTTCAATTCTCCCCATTTTTTTCTCAACTGTTTCTTTTGTTTTGTCCCAAACATCAACATTTTTTCCAACAATTTTAAGTATCATACCAAAACAACTCCCTTCGAGATTCTTTTTATTTGCTTTTCATTATATATATTCGACATAAAAATGGAATTTTCCTTTTTTTTATCTATTTTTAGACATAAAATTTTAAGGAAAATACATGTATTTTTATGGTGTTTCCTTTTTTACAGACGAGCAACTGCTTCTTCATAAACAGATTTTGTATCGTCATCGAAACAAACCATTGTAATTTCCAGATTGCCATCGTAATCTTCTAAAAAACCACAAATTTCATCGACAGCAATTTCAGCCGCACGCTCCAAAGGAAATGCATATACACCTGTGCTAATGGAGGGAAATGCAAGCGTTTCCACTTGATTTTCGACTGCAAGGGCAATGGCATTTCTGTAGCAATCGGCAAGGAGCTGTGGCTCATCCCATTGTCCGCCACGCCAAATTGGCCCCGGTGTATGAATGATGTACTTTGCCTTTAGCTTGTAGCCTTTTGTGATTTTTGCTTCGCCAGTGGCACAACCGCCGAGTGTCTCGCACTCCGCCAATAATTCACGGCCAGCCGCTTTGTGGATCGCACCGTCGACACCGCCACCACCGAGCAAAGATGTGTTGGCTGCATTGACAATGGCATCTACCTCAAGTTTTACAATGTTTCCTTTGATGATATGAAAATTAGTCATAGGAAGCCTCCTTTTGCGTTGGGAATATTTCGATGTCAAACTATAGGAACTTGACTCTTACATGTCATAATGATTTTAGCCTGCAATATGCGACTAATAAAAGTTCAGTTGCTATATAATTGAGGGGACAACCCTTCATCTATATTGTACACTATTTTTTGTCAAACGTAAAGCAATTTCTTTAATTAATGAAAAAAGCCGTCTTTTTGAACAGAAGTTCATTTTAAGACGGCTGATTTTATTTGTAATTACAACATTATTTTGACAAGTTCAAACCACCCAAAGCTTTTGTGGATTCTTTGTCGAACAAGTGAATTTTATTTGGATCGATTGCCAATTCAATTTTTTCACCTACAGTTGCAGAGTAACGAAGTGGGGCTTTTGTAATCAATTTTTGTCCACCACACATTACGTGCATATGCACTTCAGAACCCATCATTTCAGACAAATCAACTTCTACTTTCACTACATTGTCTTTGAAATCTGCAAAGAAAGATTCTTCTCTATGCAAGTCTTCTGGACGAACACCAAACACAACGTCTTTGCCAACGCTTGATTTCAACACGTCTGCACTATAACGATCGGTAGGCAATTTGATTGTATGTCCTTCAAAAGAAACGAAATATTCTCCGCCATTTTCAGTGATTTTTGTTTCGATCATGTTCATTTGTGGAGAACCGATAAAGCCTGCTACGAATAAGTTGCAAGGGCTTTCATATAGATTTTGAGGTGTATCTACTTGTTGAATGAAACCATCTTTCATAACAACGATACGATCGCCCATTGTCATTGCTTCTACTTGGTCATGTGTTACGTAGATGAAAGTTGTTTGCAATCTTTTATGTAATTTTGTAATTTCAGAACGCATTACGTTACGTAATTTTGCATCCAAGTTTGAAAGTGGTTCATCAAGTAAGAATACGGCAGGGTTACGAACCATCGCACGTCCCAAAGCCACACGTTGTCTTTGGCCACCTGAAAGTGCTTTTGGTTTACGGTTCAAAAGATGTTCGATATCAAGGATTTTTGCAGCTTCAGTTACTTTTCTATCGATTTCTTCTTTGGATTCTTTACGCAATTTCAAACCGAATGCCATATTTTTGTATACAGTCATATGTGGGTACAAAGCGTAGTTTTGGAATACCATTGCGATATCACGATCTTTAGGAGAGACGTCATTTACGAGACGGTCGCCAATGTGGAGTTCGCCTTCAGAAATTTCTTCGAGACCTGCAATCATACGAAGTGTTGTTGATTTCCCACAACCAGATGGACCTACGAAGATGATAAATTCTTTGTCTTCGATTTCCAAGTTGAATTCATGTACAGCAGTAACGTCGCCTGGATACACTTTTTTGATGTCTTTCATTGAAATATTTGCCATGATGATATCCTCCTAAAATTTAAAATAATATTAAAGTTGTATAGAACTATTGCTAAATTAAGTATATCATTGTATACTATGTATATCAAGGGTAATATATTGATATGAAAGGTAAAATATTGACATCATAGGTAAAATATTGATATGACAAAAGGAGACACCATGCAAGAGTTCAATTTGGCAAGCAATCAAGATGTAGAACAAGAAAATATAAACACACAAAAAGAATATTCCACACTCGTAAAGCGGTGTATTTTGACAATGGAAACCGAGTATTTATACCTACTTGGCATTGCAGAAATTGCTGATTTTCTCGGAGTGTCAAAACACCATTTGATACGGTTATTTTCCAAAGAAGTTGGCATATCGCCACAAAAATATTTCATTAAATACAAACTTTTGCAATCGAAAATTCTGCTAGCAGACCACGGTTTGGCGATCGAATCAGTGGCACTCGGTTCGGGATTTTCAACAGGGAATTACTACACAAAGGTATTCAAAAAAGAGTACGGCCTCACACCGAGCGAATACCGAAAAGACTTGCCCGTGACGATACCGAAATTGGCAACGGAGCAGATGTATTTGTAAATATTCCCTTTAAAAAGAAAAGACCTTGGGGCTTTGCCCCAAACCCCACCAGCTTTTGAAAAAGCCGAAGCTAGGCTTTGAGAGATCAAAACTTTAATTTTGCTAACCTAAGTACTTACAATATTTGTAACTGTTCAGAACCTTATTTTTTAAGACCATGGATGCTGTCCACACCTGTCACCAAACACCTTTGAAAAAAGTGGACAAAAACTTTCATTTTGCAACAATTAGTGTTCGGAAATTGTAAAAATCAGTGCATGTTGAACAATTTTAAAGAAAAATAATTTATGCAATGCCTATACTCTGAATAGTTACAATTTTTGAAGCACCAAATCGAACAAAAACTGACCCCAAGGCTTTCACCTTGAGGTCAATCGTCTCAAATTCATTCTTTGAATTTGTCTTTGATATTTTTCATTTTTTGCCCAAACCCTTTTTTCTGTTCAGAATCACCTTCCGCTTTTTGGGCGGAATCATCTTTTTGTGTGGCATCTTCATTGTAAAATTGTTGCAACAACTCTTTTTGTTTTGCCGAGATTTTTTTCGGAATGATGACTTTGATCGTCACAATTTGATTGCCTCGGACTTGCGGATTGCGAAGACTTGGCACACCAACACCTCTAAACTGGGGCTCGTTGGG
>JAWXUZ010000109.1:0-7942 GCA_044425835.1 Bacillota bacterium
CCCCCCCCCCCGAACGAACTTCGATAGGTCTAAAACGATATCATTCATTTTCTCGAGAGTGTACGCAAAAACCTCGATGTTCCCCTCTTTTATGATGGTGAAACCTCGCTCCTTGTCAAACGGCACACGCATGACATCTAGGGCGTTTTCGGCGAATCTTTCAAGGAATTTAGGAACAAAACTGTAGCTTCCTGTGTTTTTATAGCAATTTGAACCAAATTTGTTGAAAATCTTCTGCACATCGCTACCGTCTACAAATAACTCTTTATGATAAGTTGTACAAAACTGTATAGATGCAATACCTATTTGTTGATAAATATTTGAAAGCATGTGACTTATAGGTTCTCGAACAGCTGTAATTATTTTGATTTTCTTATTTGCATTCGGTAAAAGATTAATATCTAAAGCTTCAGGTGTATGCACGACATTATGAAATGGTATATTCATTGGCCTGAACGTATTCTCTAACGTAACATCTCCTGTTTTACCAACCATACATATAAAAACGCTGTCCCGTTCACCACTATTTATATACTCTTTGAACATTAATTGTCTTTGATTTATAGATAGTAGATTTAGTTTTTGTGTCTTAAGAATAGAAGCAATCGCTTGATTTTCTTTAAATTCATCTGTATTTTTTATAAAATGAAAAGGAGTGAAAATTTCTTGTTTGTGTTCTAAGTAATTTTCTACACCCAAACTTTTGATCTGTTCAATGATTGTATCGTTATGAATATTATCGAAAGCTATTTGTACCGTGATATCTTCACCGTCGTCGACCATCTTTTTCAGTTCATCAGGAGATAAAATAGGTAAGCCATTGATCGGCGTACCACCCCAGAGTTTCTCATTGTTGTCGCAGTACGCAAAAATTTCAACATCTGCCGACCGAAATAAATCATAAAGACTGTGTCCGAGCTCCCCGGCACCCCAAAGTATGATTTTATCCGACTTATAAGTATTTTTCATTTCTTGGTACATTCTATCAAGGATTACTTCAAGCACATTATCTAACGACTTATCAAAAATTCTAATCATATTAACTCCTCAAATTCTTTCGTAATATTTCTGCTTTTCGTTTATCAAATCAAAGATTTCAGAATCGCAAAAAAATCCATTTTCTCAACTATTCTCCATTTTAATATATCATTTAAAACCAATAAAGTCAACACATGTAAAATCAAGCCTTATAAATTGCAATATTTAATTAGTACCACAATATTACGACAATTTTTCAAGAATGGACTGTCCAATCAAATTTTCATTTTTTGCAATGAACGAATCATAGACCGAGAAATTTTCCGCAATCGTTGCCCCAACAACGGCAAACGAGTCGAATTCCCCAATACTCTCGCCTTGCTTCATCTGTTTTCCATAGGCAAGCAAAGGCACGCATTCTCTCGTGTGGTCAGTGCCTGTATACGTTGGGTCGTTGCCATGGTCAGCAGTCAGTATGAGCAAGTCATCGTCTCGCAGAAGTTCGAGAAGTTCGCCTAATTTTTTATCGAACTTTTCTATCTCTTTGCCGTATCCAATTGGGTCTCTGCGATGTCCGTAGACCGCATCGAAATCAACGAGATTCGTAAAACAAAGCCCGTAAAATTCGGATTTTGCAAAGTCAATGGTTTGCTCCATGCCATGCACAGATGACTTTGATGGATTCGAGTTTGTAATGCCTTCGCCCACGAAAATATCATTGATTTTCCCGATGGAAATGACATCAAGCCCTGCTTCTTTTAATGCGATTAGATAGGAATCTTCGTACGGTTTTACGGCGTAGTCGTGGCGATTTTCTGTTCGCTTGAACTTGCCTTTTTCCTTTCCGATATACGGTCTTGCGATGACTCTGCCGACTCTCCATTCTTCTTTCATGGTAAGCTCTCTTGCGATTTTACAATAGCGATAGAGCATTTTAAGCCCCATGGTTTCTTCATTTCCACAAATTTGGAGGACGGAGTCCGACGACGTATACACGATGAGTTCGTCATGGAGCAGTTCTCTTTCCGCTAGTTCGTCTAATATTTCAGTGCCACTTGCCGATTTATTTCCGATGATTTTTTTGCCTGTTCTCTCTTCTAAAAGTTGAATTAATTCTTCTGGAAATCCAGTTTCAGTAAAGGTTTGGAACGGTGAATCGATGGAAATGCCCATCATCTCCCAATGTCCTGTCAGTGTATCTTTCCCTTTTCCTCTTGGAATGAGCGTGCCATACTTAGCCAGTGGGGAGTTGACAGGCGGTACATTTTGTAAGGAATGCAGATTTCCAATGCCTAATTTTTGTAAATTCGGAATGTGGAAATTCTCCATTTTTTCTGCAATATGTCCGAAGGTATCGACGTCAAAATCACCGTACTCATGTGAATCAGGTGCCTTGCCAATCCCCAAAGAATCAAGTACGATTAAGAAAATGCGATTGTATTTTTTCAATGTATTCACCTCATAATTTATTCGTTTATCTCTTCATGAATTAAAATTTTCATTGCATCCACAGTCATTGCAATTGCGATTTCAGTGTCATGCACAACGGGATTTGGAAGTCCCTTAGCTTCTCTTTCTTGATTGGCAACGACCAAAAAGCTGGAGCCACAACGCACACCAAGATGCGAGGCAACGACAAATAATGCTGCCGATTCCATCTCGGAAGCCTTGCAACCGAGTCGTTTCCATGCTTCCCATTTTTGCATCAGCTCGTGGCCGACTGGCATTGCCTCTGGTGAGTGTTGCCCATAAAATGAATCTTTACACTGCACAATGCCGGTATGGTAAGAAATTCCAGTTTTTTTTGCAGCTTGCACGAGTGCATTTGTAATGTCTAAGTTGGCAACGGCTGGAAATTCAATTGGTGCGTACTCTTTTGAAGTACCCTCCATACGAATTGCCCCTGTGGCAATGACGACGTCTCCGCTTTGTACGTCTGTATCTATGCCGCCACAAGTCCCTACTCGCAAAAAAGTATGTGCTCCGCAACGCACCAATTCTTCTAGTGCAATGGCAGCGGAAGGTCCGCCGATTCCTGTGGAAGTCACGCTGACTTTGACACCGTCTAAAGTGCCAGTGTACGTCACGTATTCTCGGCTGTCTGCGATTAAAATGGGGTTGTCAAAATGAGCGGCTATTTTTTCGCAACGTTTCGGGTCGCCCGGCAAAATGACGTAACCGCCGACATCACCCGGTTTCGTTTGGATATGGTATTGTAAATTTTCTTCTCCTGAATATTTCATGTAGGATTCTCCTCCTTTTTTGGAATTGCAATTTCTTTTATTCTATCACAAAAATGAAAAAAATAAAAGAAATAAATTGCTGATTCTCAATTAAATATTGTAATTGTGAAAAATATAAGTTATACTTAAGGTATACTTACAAACAATGACATAAGGAGGCATTTATGTTTACATTCAATCATTTCAATTACAACGTTTTGGATTTGCAAAAAAGTTTGAAATTTTACGAAGAGGCACTCGGCTTGAAAGAAGTCCGCCGAAAAGAAAACCCAAATGGCGACTGGATTTTAGTCTACTTAGGCGATGGCAAATCAGATTTTTCACTCGAGCTGACGTGGTTGCGTGATCGAAAAGAATCATACAATCTTGGTGAGAATGAATTTCATCTGGCAATTTCAGCTGATGATTATGAGGCGGCTCATAAAATGCACAAAGAAATGGGTTGCATCTGTTATGAAAATGAAGCAATGGGCATCTACTTTATCAATGATCCTGACAATTATTGGATTGAAATCGTCAGAAAAAAATAAAAAAAGGAGGGGTTCTCTTGACGCAAAATGAAGAACAGTTCACTCCTGCTGAACTTGAAAAATACTACATCGTCCGCAAAGAGAAAATTTCCTTAAATCCCCTCTTTCAATGGGCTTTGAATCGCAATCAGGATTACGAAAACTGGCAGTATGGCACACCTTTGCCACCACTCCCTAAAGTAAATACGAAAATTTCACTCGGCGGTCTCTTCATCTATTGCAAAACCGTGACGACTCTCGACTTAAACCATTGGGATACGAGCAAAGTCACCGACATGAGTTATATGTTTTACGATTGCAATCGACTCACAGACCTTAAGATTTCCAACTGGGATACGAGGAAGGTCAGGAGTTTCAGTGCAATGTTTGACTGGTGCAATGACCTTGCCTCGCTCGATATCAGCAATTGGAATACGAGTGCCGTTGAGGATATTTCTTTCATGTGTGAGGGCTGTTTCAAATTGACTGATCTCGATATTAGAAATTGGCAACTACCGAATTTGCAATTTGCAAGGGGGTTGTTCTTGGACGCTCATAAAAAAGCGGCACAGCTCAATGCAAACCAAATTCGCTACACAGAAAGAGACCTAGAAAAGTTCTATATTATAGAAGAAACTCATGACGAAACGAGTGTTGCAAAATACAAAATTGCGATGGTGCCTGAATTTTTACATGCCTTGGAATTTACGAAAAATTACGAGGGCTTCGCCTACGGCACACCGCTCCCACCTCTACCCCAAATAGAAGAAACAATTTCGCTATTTGCCATGCTAGACAATTGCATCGGTGTCACAGAACTTGATTTGACGACGTGGAATATGCAAAATGTAACGAATGTGAGTCGGCTATTTGACAACTGTATTTCTCTTGAAAAATTAGATATTTCCAACTGGGATACGACAAATTTCAAAGAAGTGGCGGGGGTATTTAACAAGTGTAAGTCGCTCAAAAAAATCGATATCCGAGATTGGCATATGGAAAATGTAGTCGATGCGTATCGCATGTTTCACGAGTGCCACTCCGTGGAATCGCTCGATGTTTCCCACTGGAATACAGCGAATTTGGTCAGCACAGACAGTATGTTTGCCCATTGTATGAAGCTAAAATCAGTCGATATTTCTCACTGGGATACAGCAAAAATTTCCGATATGAGCAGTATGTTTGCCAATTGTGGTTTGCTAGAATCACTGGAGTTGACGGGTTGGCACGTAGAATCTGTCACGAAAATGGATTTCGCCTTCCAAAATTGCAAGTCGTTGCAATCACTCGATTTGACTGGTTGGAATCCGCACCAATTGAAAGAAGTGGATTATGCATTTTCTGGTTGTGATTTGCTGTCGCACATCGACTTGACGCATTGGCTGGACATCGAATTTATGAATGACATTCCGCCGTTATTTCGAGAATTGCCCAACCGTTCACCCGAAGTCGTTGGACTCTTTGAGATGGTGTCGACTTTGCCTGAAGAAAAGAAATCTGATCTCACAATTTTATGGGCAGGGCTTGGATTTGATTTGCCAAGTGGTCTGAAAAATAAAATCAATTGGCTAAGGGAGAGAGGACTCTAGTCTTAGGAAAGGACTAAATTATGCAAAATTTACAAGGAAATATGCTTGAAGTACCACTCATTACACCGAATCATTTTTTAGAAATTTTCGAGGAAGAGTACCGCAACACACCGCCCAAAGAGGCACGCCCCGTCATGATTTGGGGAGCACCAGGGATTGGGAAATCCGACACCGTACGCACCCTTGCGAAGCGACTCGAAAAAATCCACAACAAGCCATATTATATTAGAGATGTACGTCTTTCGCTCTACAATCCAGTTGATTTGAAAGGGATTCCGTATCCCGATAAAGAAAAAAATATCACGAATTGGCTCAAGCCCGATATTTTTGTGATGCCCGAGGAAGAAAACGTGGGCAACATTATCTTTTTCGATGAGTTGTCGAATGCCACACCGTCTGTTGCGGCGGCGACATACCAAATTATACTCGATAGGCAAATTGCCAACCACAAACTGCCCGACAATTGCTACATCATTTGTGCGGGCAATCGTATGTCGGATAAATCGGCGACGTACAAAATGCCTTCACCTTTGGCGAATCGACTCATGCATTTTGAATTTGCACCGTCACTCATTAGCTGGAAAGCGTGGGCCTTTGCACAAGAAAATTTCGACCGCCGTGTCATTTCTTTTTTGAATTTCAAGCCACAACTTTTGTTTGGGTACGTCCCCGGTATGAATGAAGTGGCCTTTCCGACACCGAGAAGCTGGGCAGCCGTTGCGAAGTTGATTTACAACCGTGAGGCAACAAAACTCACCCCACTGATTGAGGCAAATATCGGTAGAAATACGGCACTCGAATTCATTACTTTTTTGAAGGTCTACGACCAACTACCGAGCATTGAAGACATTGCAAGTGGAAAAGATGTACCCATTCCAGAACGAGCCGATGTCGTTTATGCAATTAGTGGTTCTCTCGTCAGTTTCCTTGAAACGGTCGACAAAGATGACCTTGCTTGTATGGAAAATATCACGCAGTATATCCTGAAAATGAAACCTGAATTCCAAGCCGCAACGTTTTCTGAAATAGGAAATTCAGACGCACTATTTATGAAATTATACCATAGCGAAAGCTTCAAAAAATGGATTGATGCAAATGAAAAATTGTTGTCCATAAATGAGTAATTGAGGGGATTGCACATGACTGACGAAGAAAAAATCACTGTATCGGAGCAAAAAATTTCGCATATCAAAACGAAAATGATTCTCGATTTGCCATTTTTTGGCATACTGATGGCGAAATTGGAAAATCGCCCGAGCGACCAAACGGAAACGATTGGCATTGACGAACACCACCTCATGTACTCGCCTGATTTCATCACAGCGGAGACGACGACAGACACGCTACTCCTGTTTATGTTTTTGCATGAAACGTTGCATCTGGTCTACGGTCATCTGCGACGACGGAAAAACAAAGACGTTGTTGCGTGGAATCTGGCTTCTGATATCGTGGTGAATAATACCATTGTGTTTGATTTGCCCGAGGGCAATCGGTTCGAGGAAATTGTCAAAAATTACACGCACGACTTCGAGTTGAAAGACAATACGACCGAAGAAATTTACGAAATGATGCAGCCGTCTTCTGCTGAAACGATGTCAGAAGAATTGGAAAATGACCAAGAAGAAAACGACCTTGACGACACAGAGAAGAACGAAAAAGAGTCGCACGAGGGCGACAAAAACGACAAGGACGAGAAAGAAGCCGAAGAAACAGAAGAGACATACACGAGCCAAAGCCAAAGTGAGGAACAGAAAAAAGGCAAGAAACAAGGTGAGGGTGCTTCCGAAGAAAATAGCCAAAACCAAGGCGAGGGCAAAGGCGGTGACCACGGGAGCGGCAATCACGGCAGTGGCGGAAAAAATCTGCAAAAGAAGAAAAACAAAACGGAAACGATGGTGTCTACGCATCTATTTTGGGATAATATAGAAGACAGCAAAGAAGCCGAGGACGACATTTTCATTACGATTCGCAATGCGTACGAGATGGCGAAAACGCACAGTTCGACACCGGGTTTTATAGAAGCGATTGTCACGGAGTTTTTCGAGCCGAAAAAAAATTGGCGGACGCTCCTTGCCAATTTCACAGAGCCAGTCTATCCCGATTATACCTTCCACCCACCGAGCGATCTCTTCCCGACTTTCGATTTCATTATGCCTGAGGAGCGGATTTGTGACGATGGCATTTTAGATATTTACTTCTACATTGATAGTTCGGGGAGCGTGCCTGAAACACTCTTGCGAGAAATGGCATCGGAGCTTAGGGCATGTTATGAGCAGTTTGGCGATCGGTCGATTGTCTATTATGGTGATTTTGCTATGGAAGCGAGCGAGCCGAAGCTGTTGGAAGATCCGAAAAGTCTGCATTTTGAAATGCATGGTGGGACGGATCCTGCTTGTGTATTTTATAAATTAAAAGAGATTGATAAGTTGAAAGAAGCAAGGGCAATTGTCATACTGACGGACGGATTTTTCAAGCCGATTTCTATGAATTTGGCGGAGGGGGTAGACGTTTTGTGGGTGATTGCAGAGGGCGGTACGGGTGAATTTTTGGCGAATTGGCGAGATGTGATTTTCGTTTGAAAATATTGTTTTTATTGCTCCCTAGACATATGAGCGGGCGACCA
>JAWXUZ010000110.1:0-7811 GCA_044425835.1 Bacillota bacterium
AATTGTGGCAATGTCTTCTGTATAAAGATGAAGGACTGGCTCAACTTCACCATTTTCGTCCTCTTCTCCTTCTACTACATTAACGACAGAAACCACCGTACCACCTAGCAATACATCGACGTCAACTTGTTGTCTTGTCGTCAAAAGCTCACCAGCAGTACCAACCACATCTGGATCGTAAGGAATGAAAATACGAAAATCTGCCGCAGCCGATAAATAGTCTTTATCAGAACTTGCTTCAAATTGAAAATCGCCATCACTCACGACATCGTCATTGCCACCTGTCGTTCCATCATCTGAAATCGTAGCGATACCCGCTTCTTGTGTTTGGTTTGTTTTAGTAGAATTAGTTAGCTCTGACTGACCATTCACATTATTTTCTGTGGAATTATCTGCTTTTTCGCTCAATTCTTCTACTAAAGAAAGAGTTAGCAAGGACTGACTACCTTGTGTTCCACCTTCTGTACTTCCATCTTCTGTACTTCCATCTTCTGTACTTCCACCTTCTGTACTTCCACCTTCTGTACTTCCACCTTCTGTACTTCCGCTTTCTTCTTCCTCTTCTTCTCCCGCCACATATGTATTTTCACTCAAAGGCGAATCAATGACCATCGGCACACGGAATTTGATTTTGGAATCAGTAGAATATTGATATGGCACTTGTTGTCCACCTTCATCTAGCAATTTCAAAGGTGATTCTATAGTATCAATGTAAGCTTGTGCTTCTGCATACGTTGGATTTTCAAGGTCTTTGACTTCGATACTAAGTTCCATGTCGTCAGGAAACCCTTCCACTATATATTTCATTTTGATTGGTGTCGTATCAATGATGACTACCCCACCAAACGTATCGTACGTCGAAATATCACTAGTCGTCCAATAGTTTTGGTAATCTTCTCGACCGACCAAAAGTCCACTCGGGTCTTCTCTTAATAAATAATCCGACCATCGCCCCGTGAAATACCGATCAGGGTAATACATATCAGAGGCTTCATCTTGCGAAGGATTTTCATGGTAAAACTCATTCAAAACCGGATTGTTTACATCTGGATTTTTGATATCGTCGTTGCCCGCAAAAAATTTATACAACTGCCACGGACTAGAGGATGTGGCATCGCCATACTCCCTAGACATTTCCAGACTGACGATAACATTGTCTAAGACGGCATTTTCAGGCGTCCCCTCATCCACGATCCAACCTTCTCGATTGTCACCCAGTTTCAATCCATCTTCACCGATTGGATTATTGTCACTATCGACTGTAATCCCCGCCAAATTGAGTACCGACATTTTTTGATCCGTATAATTGTGCTTCGTCCAAATCATAGTCGGATCCTCTTCAGTATCCATTGAATCAATCGACAAATTGTAATTTAAGTTTGTATATACGTAATTGATTCGAGATGCCAATTGGTCAACGATTGGAAGCCCCGTAGCCTCATCAAAATCAGGCCCCATGTTTGCCACCCATGGTGTTGCCTCTTGTTCATTGTCAACCACTTGATTGAAATGCGACCAAACGTATACCGGCAAAATAAATGCTTCCGGAATGCTAATCGACACATCTGGGTTATCCCATGCCATAATTTGGATCGTATTTTGATTTTTGAAATTGTTCCCTGCCTCGTATTTTTGACCATTCTCAAGGAGTAAAGTTGCCTCCCCACGGTACCAAATGTCAGAATCGCCATTGACTTCTGTATTGGCATCAAATTGTTCAAAATCCGCTGCCCAATATCGAATCTCATCCACCGTGTAATCTGAACGTGGGATTTCATAGTCTTGAACATCTCGAATGAGTATCGATCCTTTGTTCCCCAAGACGACGCCACTCATATCACCGCTATAAATCATTCCTTTATACCCATCATCTTCCAATGAAAGCGGCATCACGCCCGTTGTCATTGGTTCGTGTACTTCCTCCGTCACATCACCTGTACTTTCGTCACTTCCTTGGTTTTTGTTGTCATTGTTATTTGAATCGTTTTCTTGTTCTGTTTCTTCTTGATTTGCTTCTTCTTGTTCTGTTTGTTCTGTTTCTTCTTGTTCTGCATCTTCTTGTTCTGCATCTTCTTGTTCTGCATCTTCTTGATTGACTTCTCCTTGGTTTGCTTCTTCTTGTTCCTCAATTGTGCCAACAGGATTGTTGCTCAATGTCAAAGAGGTATTTGCTACAGGAATCATTGCCATTGCCACTTCATCACTAAGTGATTGCACTGCTTCTGTTGTAGCTTCTTCTTTCTCAGGTGTAGATTCTTCTTTTTCAGGTGTAGCTTCTTCTTGCTCAGGTGTAGCTTCTTCTTGCTCAGGTGTAGCTTCTTCTTGCTCAGGTGTAGATTCTTCTTGCTCAGGTGTAGATTCTTCGTCTTCAGGTGTAGATTCTTCATCTTCAGTTTCAACTTCTTCATCTTCAGTTGCAGATTCTTCGTCTTCAACTTCTTCATCTATTTCTTCCTTATTTGCTTCTTCATACAACAAAAGGTATGCCTCTTGTTGTGATGCTTTTGTTGCAATTTGTGGTATGTACGGTTGCCACATCGTCGGATCCATTGTTTGGAATCTCGCTTGCAACCCACCAATCAACACTGGATTTGTAGATCCTTCTTGCAATTCTTCATCAGTTGTGGTTTCATTATCTATTCTTCTATAACTGATGAAATATTCCCCCTCTTCACCTTTTGCTACTTTTGGATCGTAGTATACGTAAGGCAAAGTCAAATGAAATCCATATCTCAATAAGTTCAACGAGTTTGTATTGGTCGTCTCAATCGTAATGGTATCATAATGGATTGTTTCGGCGGTCGGACCAACGCTACTAATTTCAACTTCTTGAATTTTCGCATCGTCGCTATTGTTCCCAATCGCCCCATTCCTACCAACATACGCATCGACAATCGCCACAGGTACATACGTCGGTGCCACTTCAGCACCAGTTGTCGTATTTGCATAAATGAATTGATCGAGTCCATACGTAAATGATTGGTACACCATCACCATCGCAAGCCCCATCGCAAGCACTTTCTTTATTTTTAATTTCCAATCCATAATATCCATGTTATCCATATTAAAACACCCTTCCTCTTTCTCTTTTCAACTACGGAGATTGCGTTCTCCTTCAATCATAGAACACTCTTATAAATCCCTAAAGAAAAATTATAAAAATGGTTCCCACATTTTAATAATTGATATTCAACAATTAATATTTTTATTTATAAATTTACATAATTTGCTAACTTTTTCCTAAATATATACAAAAAGGCAGAATTTCCCTAATGATATATATATTCATTCTACACTTTTTTTTCGCATAATACAATACTTTAAAGAAAATTCTTTATTAAGAATTTATTAAAATCATTAGATGTATTATTCAAATAACTTTGAAACCGCTATTTTTAAATTAAATTTATAATTTTCAGACAAAATCCAGATTATAACCGCCTATAACTATTAAAAAAATCTAGATCTATTGCAACTTTATAAATATGTTACACCTTACATATTTTTTCCATAAAAAACTTGACTTTTTTTTATTTTGCTATATACTATACATATACCCCCTATGGGTATACTACAGATAAAAAAGGAGGAATCTATTATGAAACAATGTATGGACGTAGATGCCGTCACCAAACGGCTCAAAAAAATTGAAGGGCAAGTACGGGGCATTCAAAAAATGGTCAACGAAGATAAGCCTTGCGAAGACATTTTGATTCAAATTGGTGCCGTCAAATCAGCACTGCACAAAACAGGGCAAGTCATCTTAGAAGGACATATGCACCATTGTGTCCTCGATGGCATCAGTAGTGGCGAAGAAAAAGAGACCATCGAAAAATTAATTTCTGCACTCAATCAATTTTCAAAAACGATATAGGAGGTACTGTTATGGAAGAAAAAATAATGAAACTCAATTCCATTCCGATGTTATGGATTTCCGGATTGTTTTTGCTTGCAAGCTTTCTCACAGAATATATTTTCCCACTGATGGAAATTTCATTTGTATTTCCCATCAATCCTGCGTGGCTTTCACTTCTGATTTCAGGGATTCCGCTGTTTTATTTGGCGGTCGTCAATACACTTGACAAACGCATCACCTCTGTACTACTCATTTCAATTGCAATGGTTGCCGCCATTTACATCGGTGATATTTTTGCTGCTGGTGAAATTGCATTCATTATGGCAATCGGTGAATTTTTAGAAGACCGCACGGTCGAAAAAGCAAAAAAGGGAATCGAAATGTTATTTGAACTCGTACCCGTACAAGGACGAGTCGTTTCCGCAGAGGAAGAAAAAATGGTCGATGCCAAAGACATCAAAGAAAATGATATTTTGCGTGTATTTCCAGGGGAAAGCTTCCCTGCCGATGGCACAATTATTCTCGGTACAACAACGATAGACCAAAGCATTATGACGGGCGAGAGTTTGCCCATTGATAAATCTGTCGGTGACGAAGTATTTACAGGGACGATCAATCGTTTTGGCTCTGTTGATATCAAGGTGACAAAATCATTTGCCAATTCCTCTTTGCAAAAAATGATCCAACTCGTAGAAGATGCCGAAAATCAAAAAGCACCTACGCAAAAAATCGTCGACAAGTGGGCTGGTGTTCTCGTGCCAATGGCTTGTATCATCGCAATTGTGACTTATTTTATATTTTCCTTCCTATTCAATAGACCAGACGATGCCTTGATTCGTTCCGTCACTGTTCTAGTTGTATTTTGTCCATGTGCGTTGGCCTTGGCAACACCGACTTCAATTATGGCCGCCATCGGACAAGCCACAAAAAATGGTGTACTCATCAAATCGGGCGAGGCACTTGAGCTAATGGGCAATATCACCACCGTCTGCTTCGACAAAACAGGAACGATTACGCACGGAAAATTGATGGTCAGCGACATTCAAACCATGGATTTTGACAAAGATGAATTGCTCTCTTTGACTGCCTCTGTCGAAAGTCGTTCCGAACATCCCATCGGAAAAGCAATGGCAAAATACGCAAACGAACAAAACATTTCTTTTCCAGAAAGTACAGATTTTATGATGTTGGCGGGGAAAGGTGTCCGTGCCACGTCAAATGATAAGTTGATTTACTGTGGAAATGAGCGACTCCTCGAAGAAGAAGCGAAGCTTTCCATACCCGAAGATGTGACCGCCTACATTGCTTCCCTACGAGAAGAGGGAAAAGCCATCATCATCGTAGCCACAAATGAGCGAGTCCTCGGTGTCATAGGTCTCTCAGACAAAATCAAGCAAAATGCCAGAACAGCCATTGAGACTTTGCAATCTGTTGGGATTGACAAAACAGTTCTACTCACAGGGGACAACGAAAAAAGTGCCAATTTCATCAGCAAGCAAGTCGGTATTTCAGAAGTACATTCCTCACTTTTGCCTGCAGATAAAGTCTTTTCTGTGAAGCAATTCATGGAACACAAACAGCACGTCTGTATGGTGGGCGATGGTGTCAATGATGCCCCTGCCCTAAAAACTGCAAGTGTTGGCATAGCTATGGGAACAATGGGCAGTGACATTGCCGTCGATGCCGCAGACATTGCCATCATGGGAGATGATATTTCTAAGATTGCGTATATCAAAAAACTGTCGAATGCAACGATTTTTTCCATCAAATTCAATATTACGATGTCAATGGTGATCAATTTCGTTGCGATTGTGCTTTCTGTTACGGGGATTTTGAATCCAGCAACAGGTGCTTTGGTACATAATGCTGGTTCTGTTCTTGTGGTGTTAAATGCAGCAAGGTTGTATGATAAAAAAATTTAAACAAATCGTTTTTGCAACAAAAAAACCGCCAATCCTTACCGTAAAATAAGGGTTGGCGGTTTTAAAATTATGTGTTTTCACCTTAAAATATATCTTCTGTAACGATAGGATCTACGGTAGTTGCCTCCAGATTTTCAATCCCGTCTACTGGTCCTAAAAGGTCAATCTGTGGGATTTCGTCTGGGTTTGCAACGGTTTCTCCATCTGTAGCGACTTCTGCTCCGTCTACTTCCACTCCGTCTACTTCTGCTTCGTCTGCTTCTGCTTCGTCTGCTTCTGCTTCGTCTGTTTCTGCTTCGTCGGTCTCTTCTCCGTCGGTCTCTTCTCCGTCGGTCTCTTCTCCGTCGGTCTCTTCTCCGTCAGTCTCTTCTCCGTCCGCCTCTTCTCCGTCCGTTTCTTCTTCGTCTGTTTCTTCTCCATCAGTCTCTTCTTCGTCAGTCTCTTCTTCGTCTTCTTCCACCTCATACACAGGAGGGACTGCCATCGCTGGATTGGCAAGAGCGGCATTGGTCACACCAAAAGTGCCATTCCCATTGGAATACATCAATTGAAGATCCGAAGAACGCACATCTTCCAAATACGGATTGAAAGATTCATTGATGAGTTCAAGCATCGCCGTTTCCGCCACTGCCACATAAGAAACATTCAGCCATCGATTCGTAGAATAATACGGCATAGAAACCATCTGAACGTCTTCTTCCAAATTCATTCCCATAGCCAGTTGGGCAAAAGCAAGCAGATTGCCAACGGACAAATCAGTTTGCACCTTAGAAAAGAAAATATTTGCCAACTCAGGGGCTTTCCACAACATATCAGGTGTCAAACAAGTTTGTGCCACAGCAATGAGAAAGTCTTGTTGCACCTCCACTCGCCCAGAATCACCGACACTCATACCTATATTATTTTGTCTGTGGCGAATGATTTCCATCGCATCGTCACCGTTGACCACTCGCAATCCTGCCGCTTGGTCAATGTGTAAATTTTGAAGAGGATCGTCATACTTCATATCATAAGGCACTTCAAATTCCACGCCACCAATGACATCCACCAACTCGCCCACCGCTTCCCATTCAATCATGACATAGAAATCAGGATAAATGCCTGTCAATTTCGAGATTTGCAATTTCAAAGCATCGGTGCCTTTTTGTGCCTGTGTATCTGGATCGCTTCCACGAGCATAATTATACACAGCGTTCAATTTCGGCGTAGTTGCGTTGATATTGACTATCGTATCTCGCAAAATACTCATGCCATCTAGTGTTTGGTTTACGGTGTCATACGTCACCAAAATCATGGTATCTGTACTGCCACTAATGGTATCTCGCCCAATAATCAAAAAAGTATATACCCCTTCTTTTCGTTCACTTTCTGTGATTTTTGGGTATTCCACACCTTCCAATAAAAATTCTTTTTCGCCCTCTTCTTCCAGTGAATTATTGCCAGAAAAAGAGTGATTTTGATTCGAGTTGTCACTCATAGTGATTGCTGGTGCCGTAGGCACATTCGGTAGTTGAACCTTACTTTTCACAGCAAAAACAACGGCACTGCCCCCAAGAAAACAGACCATAAAACACGCAAGAAGAATATATCCCACTTTCCCAGATTTTTTTTTCGGTTTGAATTTTTGACTTTCTGCTTTGATTATTTCCTTTTTTATGGGTTGAATTTGTGGAGTTTCCTTTTTTAGAGGTTCTCTTTTTTGAGGCTCTCTTTTGGGATTTTCCTTTTTCAGCGGTTCTCTTTTTGGAGCTTCCTTTTTCAGCGGTTCTCTTTTCGGTAGTTCCTTTTTTAGAGGTTCATTTTTCACTGGCTCTCTTTTGGGTAGTTCCTTTTTCAGTGGTTCATTTTTCACTGGCTCTCTTTTGGGTAGTTCCTTTTTCACTGGCTCTCTTTTGGGAAGTTCCTTTTTCAGCGACTCATTTTTCAGCGGTTCTCTTTTTGGAAGTTCCTTTTTCAGCGACTCATTTTTCAGTGGTTCTCTTTTCGGTAATTCCTTTTTCAGTGGTTCATTTTTCACTGGCTCTCTTTTAGAT
>JAWXUZ010000111.1:0-7630 GCA_044425835.1 Bacillota bacterium
GTATAAAATTCGGGTTTATAGTAAAATAAGGTGGTTTGGATTTACCCAAGCCACCTTGACACTCATTCAGCATTTTATTTTATATCATTTTTAAGTTTACACAAAATCTAGGAAATACTCGGCATGAAATTAGCCTACCTAAAACCCATAAAAAATTTATCACAGAAAGCTATTTACAGAGTTTTATTCGCAGTCTCCTTTTTCAATGAAAGAAGGATTAATTTGTCATTGTAAAAACTATCTTTGATTACTTGTGTTCGGTAATCGTGAACTTTACTTATTCGTTTGCCACAACATGGACATTTTTGCTCGCTTACATTTGTTTCTAAAAATACTTTTATAAAATTGTCACCATGTGAAATTTTTTTTGCTTCAATCCCTTTTAAATTTAGAAATTCTGTGATATAATTAGTTTGCATTTTTCAACAGCTCCTCTCTTATTGTTTTTTAGTCAACTACATTATACAGGAGTTTGTAGGGGAATGCATTTTTTTCGCAAAAAATAATGTTGAGGTGGTTACCACCCCAACATTTATTATACAACCTTTATTATACAACCGAAAAAATTCTACCCCTAAAATTGTTTATTTCATTCTGCTTTATTTTATGTACATTAGCCATTCATTTCCACGAGTTCATCGAGCATTTTTTGCAAATCCGTCCCCATTGTTTCATCTGAAAATTGGCAAGTACCCACAGCTTTATGTCCGCCACCATTGTATTTTAACATGTGTGAACCGACATTGACTTCGCTCGTGCGGTTGAGTACACTATACCCAACGGCAGCAGAACAACCTTTGCCTCCACGACCACTGACAATCCAAACAGATAAATTTTGTTCTGGGAATAAGCTATAGATGATGAAACGGTTTCCAGCATAAATCGTTTCTAAGCCACGCAAATCACTAATGACTGTATTGCCTCTGACTGTGCTATGTTCTTTGACCATTTCAATGAATTTTTCAGATTGCTCTTTGTACAATTCCACACGTTCTTTGATGTCAGGCAATTCCATAATTTCCTCGATTGTAAGTGTACGACACCAATCGACTAATTTTTCCATGAGTTGGTAATTGCTCACAGAAAATTCACGGAAACGGCCAAGACCTGTACGTGGATCCATGATGAATCCCAAAAGTACCCATTTGTGATCGTATGGATCTAGGACTTCTTCACGAGTCAAATCAGCAGAATCAACTTTGTCAGTTGCAAATAAGAGGTCAGAAAAGTTTGGAAATCTTTCTGCACCACCATAATAATCGTATATAACGTGAGCAGCACTCGGACAAGGTCTGCTGTCGCCCTCAAATTCAAAATCGAAATTGTTTCGTTCATATTCACTAGTATGATGGTCAAACCATAAACCACAACCAGGAACGTATGGCACATTCGCCAAACAATCATTTTTTGTCACTTCGACCAAACCATCTTGCAAATCTTTCGGATGAGCAAAAGTGAAATGATCAATAATACCTGCTTCTTTTAATAAAACTGCACAAGCGAGTCCATCGAAATCGGAACGAGTGATCAAACGCATAATAAGAAACCTCCTTGAAAATACCCAAATATAAATTAAAACATCCTATTTTTTCTTTAGTATATCATTTTTAAATTGCAAAGTCAATATCTTATACACAATTCACTTAAGAAAGAATTAAAAATAAATTTGCATAAAACACATTTCAAAACAATATATATTTTATGCAATTTTTCCTATTTTAAACAAAGTCACCACTCAATTTTTCAAAAAATAACAAAACCGTGCAAATCCAAAGCACTTCACAACTCAATTTGTCTAATAGCACTATATTTATTCGTATACAATAAACAATTTTTTCTAAATAAAATTTAATACATTTCGTTCATATCGTATTCTTTTGCTAGGGCAGTCACTCCAGAACGAGACATTTCAATGATTTCATATTCACGAATGCTTTCGATAAAGCGATCGATTCGGCGAATCCGTCCCACAACTTGCCCCACGATACATTCCATGTCAAAGCTAATGATTTTTCCGCTATTGTCGATTAATTTTTCTTGAATTTCTTCTAAATTTTCAGGTGTATATCGAATCCGAACGAGCAAAATTTCTTTCCCAATCGTTTCGCCATACGATACTACCGTCGCTTTCAATACGTCTTCAATCCGTTCGAGTTGTTTGTTGAACTGCACAAAATCAATGTCTTCATTGTTTGTCAATATCGTCAAACGAGAAACGCTCTCTGTCGTCGTTTCAGCAGCGGTGAATTGTTTGATATTGATGCCACGACGAGAAAATACATTAGAAACTCGTGTCAAAACACCAAATTTATTTTTTACAAATAAAGTAATTACTTTCAAATCTTCCATGGCAACCTCCTAATTTTCTAAAATGATGTCTTTTGCACTGCCACCAGGAGGAATGATTGGATAAATTCCATCTTCCTTATCGACTACAACTTCAACTAGTGTTGCTGTGCCTTTGTTTGCAAACGTTTTTTTGATGGTTTCCTCCACTTCAGAGAGTTCCAAAATTCGTTCCCCCGCCAAAGAAAATGCTTCTGCCAATTTGACAAAATCTGTTTTTCTTTCGACTTCTACATTAGAGTATCTCTTGCCATAAAAAAGTTTTTGCCATTGGCGTACCATTCCCAGCACCCCATTGTTGATGACCATAATTTTAATATCTAAATTTTCAGAAGCAATGCATGCCATTTCCGCCATATTCATATGGAAACTGCCATCGCCTGTAATCAAAATGACTTCACGGTGGGGCATTGCCACTTTCGCCCCCATAGCCGCACCTAGCCCATACCCCATCGTCCCCAAACCACAAGAACTAACGAACGATTTTGGCACAACAAAAGGATACGCTTGTGCCGTCACCATTTGGTGTTGTCCAACGTCAGTGACGATAATTGCATCTTCTCCAACATTTTTTTTGATTTCACGCAGTATGTATCTCAAATTGACGGTGTCTGTTCGCAACATACTTTTGATTGATTTTTCTGCTTCGTAAGTCGTCAATTGTGTTGTCCATTCACTGTGAGAGGTCTGTTTCGTGCCATCGATTAAGCGTTGCAATACATCGCCACAATCTCCCACCACACACAAATGCGAGATGATATTTTTAGAATGTTCCGACGGATCGATATCAATATGTAATACCGTTGCCGCACTTGCAAAATGCTCCCGATTGCCCGCCACACGATCGCTAAATCGAGTGCCGATTGCTATGAGCAAATCACAATGCGTTGTGGCATAATTGGCTACTGGTGTACCATGCATACCGACCATACCAAAATGGAGTTTGTGATCGTTTGGAATGGACGAAATCCCCATCATACTCGTGATGACTGGAATGTCATTTTGTTCAGCAAATGCAACGAGTTTTGCACTCGCATCCGAATATACAACGCCACCCCCTGCATAAATCAACGGATTTTTCGCAGACGAAATGGCAGTGATTGCCGCTTCGATTTCCGCTTCATTGAGTTCAGGTGTTTTGCGTTTTCCCATTTTTTCTGCTGGTACGTATTCGCATTCCGCAAGCGTTACATCTTTTGGAATGTCAACCAAAACAGGTCCAGGACGTCCCGACATCGCAACGAAAAACGCTTCTCGCACTGTATCTGCTAATTTTTCTACAGAATCTACTATATAATTGCATTTTGTAATTGGCATTGTAATCCCTGCAATATCAATTTCTTGAAAGCTATCTCGACCAATTAAATTTTTAGGCACATTGCCTGTGATTGCAACAATCGGCACTGAATCCATAAAGGCTGTCGCAAGACCTGTGACGATATTCGTTGCCCCAGGGCCTGACGTTGCCAAAAGTACCCCCGGCTTTCCAGAAACCCTTGCATAGCCGTCCGCCGCATGGCTTGCCCCTTGTTCGTGGGAAGTGACGATATGGCGAATCTTGTCGCTATAATGATAGAGTGCATCATGAATGTTTAGAATTGCACCACCGGGATAGCCAAAAATCACATCTGTGCCTTGCTCAATTAAAACTTCTAATAATATTTCCGATCCATTTCGTTTCACATCTATTCTCCTTTTTTTCCTTTTTATACAAGCATACCTAGTGTATCAAAAAAAATACAAAATGTACAGTTTTTTATTCCTACATTTTTTTGTAAAATGATATACAACAACACCCCTCCATTTTCCATTGGCAACTATCACGTATTTTTGTAAGGATTGTTGTATAACATCGTATTTCCCGAAAGAAATTCTAGCATTTCGCCGAAAAAATTGGTGAAACTCTTTTTATTCTTCTATATAATTTCTCCAACATAGTCAAAATATATAAAAAGAATAAAATTTTTTAGAGTTATATGTCGTAAATTTTATAGTAAATCTGTTCTTTTAAAATACTATGCTTTACTTTGATTGTTTTTTTCTTTTTTTTCGTGTATAATGGTATAATTATTCAATGCATGTATTACAAAATGATATACCGTGAACGTATATTGTAGGAAAGAGAAATGTATTACATAGGGTTGTAGGACGACAACGGGCGTAATTGTAAGATCTAAACCAAAATTGAACACAAAAACATCACACAATTCATCAACAAGAAGGAGTAAAACATGAAAACGATGAAAGAGAAAATTCACGCAAAAGAAACGAAAAATTCAGTATCAAAAAAAGTAACGAAACGATTGGTTGTAGGTACTTTACTTATCAATTTGGTTGTACTTTGCGTCATTGGTGCGTATGTAAAATCTGTTGTACGAAATTTAGAAGAAACACATTTGCAAGATACCGTCGTCCATATTTCAGAGACTATCGAAAAAACGATGCAAGAATATATTTCTATTACGGAAGTACTTTCTGAAAACACAATGATCATTGAATTGATGGAAAGCAGTACGAAACAAAATCCAATGCAGAGCCAAAGAGAGGCACAAACAGTTGCCGATGAACTCGCAAGAGTTGCAAGTAAACATGCCGATGTCTTTATCGATTTGTACATTCTTGACGTGGCACAAGATGCCTATTTTACGCAAGATGGCAGTTATTCTGACGACACATTTTCTTTTGCCACTCGCCCTTATTTTTCTGCAATCACTGACAAAAAAACAGTATTGACGACACCATATATCGATACAGATACAGGTTCTTTGGTGCTTTCTATCGTGACACCTGTCATTTCTGATGGTGTTGCAATCGGTGCCATTGCCATAGATATGTCGACTGATTTCATCTCTGATTTCATTATGAGTAGTGATTTTGGTAGCACAGGTACTAGTTTTGTACTCGATGAAACGAGCCATGTTTTGGCACATACAACGCTTTCCCATATGGGAGAAAGTGTGACATCACTTGCACTTTCAGGAAATGATATCACAAAAGAATTATCCATTCCAAGTGAAAGCATCATCAACTTTACAATGGCAAACGAAGACAAAACAGGTGTCGTAAAATCCATTGGTACTTTTAACTGGACACTCGTCACACATATGAGTACTGAAGAATTTTTACTACATTCCAACATGGTTTTGATCGTACTATTTTGTATGTTAGCGATTTCTACCTTGGTCACTTTGGTGATTGTGGCAATGATGGTGAAAATTTCTCTCAGCCCGATTCGCTTCATCAAAAATGCAATGAAAGAATTGTCTAGCGGAAATTTAAATTTCAAATTGAATTACGAATCAGACGATGAAATTGGCGAACTTGCCGACGACATGCGAGAAACAACAGAAACACTTGCCCTATACATCGGTGAAATTGAGCGACAATTGGCTCATTGTGGAAAAGGTGATTTCACTGTCACAACAGACGTGGAATTCATAGGGGATTTCTCAAGTATACAAGAATCAATTTCTAACTTTACGCATTTGATTTCAGAAAATTTAGATGATCTTTCTGCTATGATCAAACAAGTTAGTATCGGATCAGAATACGTTGCCGATGGTTCAAAAAATCTCGCTTGCGGTTCTTCAGAACAATCAAAAAGTATCGATGAATTGAATGTATATATCACTGACATCACAGACAATATCGCAGAAAATTCAAACAGTATCTCGAAAGTAAACCAATCGGCAAAACTTGCCATTGAAGAATTGAACAAAAGCAATCAAAAAATGACAGAGATGTTGACCTCAATGGAAAATATCAATGTGACGAATGAAGGCATTCAAAAAATTGTAAAAACGATTGAAGATGTCGCTTTCCAAACAAATATTCTTGCACTCAATGCAGCAGTTGAAGCCGCAAGGGCTGGCACCGCAGGAAAAGGCTTTGCCGTGGTAGCAGAAGAAGTCAGAAATCTTTCTGCAAGAACAGACGATGCCGTCAAAGAAACAGGAAAACTCATAGAAGATAGCACCTTGGCAGTACAATCAGGTGGAGAGTTGGCAAGAGATACGGCAAGCAACCTCGGTATTGTGACAAAAGACATTCAAAATTTCATGCGTGCCTTAGATGAAATTACAGATGCGTCAAGCGAACAAACACAAAACATTATGCACGTCAACCAAAGTATAGAAGCCATCAACAACGTCATGCAAACGAATTCCGCAATCAGCCAAGAATCCGCTGCCGCCTCAGAGGAACTCTCCTCACAAGCCGTTGTTATGGAAGAAACGATTGGAAAATTCCAAACCATCTAATACAATTATTTTTCAAATGTAGATACAAATTTACAGGGCGATTATGGTCGTCCACCCCACCCCCGTAAGGGGGTTTTTTTATTTCGATTCTTTGTCAAATGGTGGGGCGAATTTGTAGTAGCGGGGTTCTATCCCTCCCGATAAGCAGTGCTACAGATTTGATTTTTTAAATTATTTACCCCTAAAAAAAAAGAAATCTTACGAAAGGTATGCAACCAAAGAATCCATTTTTTGTATTTTATGCGAAATCTATATTGTAGAAAACTTTATAATTTCAATGGAAATATTAGTAAATTAATGCAATATTTTCATAAAATATGAAGATGATACATGTAATAAATTTAAGATATTTATGCAAAATTTACAAAATCATTAAGCAAGACTTACAACTGAAATATTCTATTGACTTTGTATACACAAAGAATTATACTGCTGATACTATAATATTATAAAGCAGAAACAACGCATAAAAGCAATCGGAAAGATTGCAAAAATATTGATTTTACGGGGAAATATCTGTTTGACTACTGTTGTAAGAATCATTTATGAAATGAAGCAAAGTATTTCGTAATTTAAAAAATTATAATTTTATCAAAGTGGAACTGTATGGGAAATTTTCTCGTCAATACTCCTACATTGATGAAATTATGAGTGAAAGAGGTGTATCTTATATGAAAAAAATGAATAGAAAAAAACATCTATCAATGGCATTGGGGATGTTGTTATTCCTATCATCTACCACTTTTGAGGCGAATACGTGGGCAGAAAACCAAATCAATCAAACGATAATTTCACAGGTGGATCTTGCACCAAGCGAAGATTCTTTTGAGATTCCAGAAACTGGGAACGTTACCGACAGTAGCAGTAGCAGTAGCAGTAGCAGTAGCAGTAGCAGTAGCAGTAGCAGTAGCGACAGGAATAGCAATACTGAAGCTGACAGCAATAGCGATACTGAAGTTGATACTGACGAAGAAGCTGATGCTGACGAAGAAGCTGATACTGACGAAGAAGCTGATACTGACGAA
>JAWXUZ010000112.1:0-7424 GCA_044425835.1 Bacillota bacterium
GAAAAAAAGTAAGTATAGAGAATAAATTACTATACTTCATGAAATAAGAAACAACCGCTAAAACCCACTGTTTTCAATGGGTCTAGCGGTTGTTTTTGTTTTTAACTGTCAAAGACGGGAATATATCACATTTTTTGACTGAAACAAATATTTTCAAAAAATTTTTATTCTAAATTGCTTTCCCATGGCATTGCTATAGTGAAAATCCTACCCTACTTCCCTATCAAATCACACGCACTCAAAACTGCATTTTGTATACTATGTACATTTTTTTTGCTTTCCCAAAATTTTTATCTGCTATTTTTGACTATTTACAATATAGTAAATGTGCGGTATAGTGTATACATACAATTTATCAAGAGTGGTGGAGGGACTGGCCCTATGAAACCCAGCAACAGCTAGAGCGAAATCAGATGATTTTCTCTGGAAATGTGCTAAATCCTGCAGACAATGGTCTGGTAGATAAGTTTGGTTAATATGCAGATTGCAAAGTTCGCCACCTCTATCAGAGGTGGTTTTTTTTATAGAATTTTGCAAGGCACAACAGTTTTCAAAAACAAAGGAGGAAGAAATTATGAATTTCAAAAACACACATTACGAAACACAATGCGTACAAGGTGGCTATGCACCAGAAAATGGAGAACCTCGCATCATGCCAATCGTACAATCGACAACATATAAATATGACGATGCCGACTCCGTGGCACAGCTATTTGATTTAGAGGCAGCAGGCCATATGTATTCTCGTATCAGCAACCCCACTTTGGCGGTACTCGAAGAAAAAATCGCTTTGCTCGAGGGTGGTTCTGGGGCAATGCTCACATCTTCTGGACAATCTGCTAATCTATTTGCCATTTTGAATATTTGTGCAACAGGTCAACACGTCCTCGCAATGAGCAATCTCTACGGCGGAACGTACAACCTCTTCAATACGACACTGAAAAACATGGGTATTGATGTGACTTTCGTTGACCCATCACTACCTCTTGCGGAATTGAAGTCGCACATCAAAGAAAATACGAGAGCTGTATTTGGTGAAACCATCGGCAATCCAGGTGTTGACGTACTCGATTTTGAAAAAGCGAGTACTTTGGCTCACGATGCGGGGATTCCGCTCATCGTCGATAGCACCTTTGCCACACCAACACTTTGTCGTCCTTTTGAGCATGGAGCAGACATCGTGACACACTCCACAACGAAATACTTTGATGGACATGCAACGAGCGTGGGCGGAGTCGTTGTCGATGGCGGAAAATTCAACTGGAGCAATGGCAAATTCAAAGAATTGACAGAGCCTGACCCAAGCTACCACGGTGTCGTTTATACTGAAAGTTTTGGCAATGCCGCTTACATCACAAAAGCCAGAGTGACTTTGCTCCGTGATATCGGCTCAACTATGTCGCCTTTCAATGCATTTTTGACGAATTTAGGGACTGAAACGTTGGCACTCCGTATGAAAAAACACAGCGACAATGCCTTGGCACTCGCAAAATTCCTTGAAGCACACGACAAAGTTTCTTGGGTAAAATATCCAAAACTAGAATCTAGCCCATCATACGCTCTTGCTGAGAAATATTTGCCTGATGGTGCTAGTGGCATCATTGCATTTGGTGTCAAAGGTGGAGTGGAAGCTGGCAAAAAATTCATCAATTCCTTGCACCTTGCGAGTCTCGTTGTGCATGTCGGCGACTTGCGTAGCCACGTTTTGCACCCAGCGAGCATGACACACCGTCAACTGAGTGAAGAAGCACAAATTGCTTGTGGTGTATCGCCTGACATGATTCGTTTTTCGATTGGGATTGAAAATATTGATGACATCATAAAAGATGTGGATCAAGCACTCAATGCGTAAGGAAAGGAGTTTCTCATGCCTGTAATTATACCTGAAGATTTACCTGCTTCAAAAACTTTGATTGATGAGCATATATTTGTAATGCATGAAAAACGTGCGAAAAATCAAGACATACGTCCGCTGAAAATTGCAATTATCAACTTAATGCCGACGAAAATTGTGACGGAAACGCAATTGCTCCGTCTGATTGGGAATACGTCTTTGCAAGTCGAAGCCGACTTGATTCAAATGAGCAGTCACGACAGCAAAAATACAGCGGCCGAACATCTCAATGCATTTTACAAAAATTTCGAGGACATCAAACACCGTCATTATGACGGTATGATTGTGACGGGAGCTCCCGTTGAAAATCTCCCTTTTGAAGACGTGCATTATTGGGAAGAGTTGAAGTCGATACTGGAATTTGCAAAAACAAATGTGTTCTCCACACTGTTCATTTGTTGGGGAGCCCAAGCTGCCTTGCATTATTATTACGGTGTCGAAAAAAGAGCGTTACCGAAAAAAATGTTCGGTGTGTTTGAGCATACACTTTTGCAACGCAGACCGATTGTCAGAGGGTTTGACGATACTTTTTTTGCCCCACATTCTCGTCATACGACTTGTTATACTGAAGACATCGAAGCGATTGCTGACCTTGAAATACTGGCTCATTCAGAAGATGCAGGTGCGTATCTTATTGTGAGCAAAGATCAAAAATTCATTTTCGTGACAGGGCATTCTGAATACGACCCCGAAGGGCTTAAGACGGAATATTTTCGAGATGTAAACAAAGGACTCGACATCGAAATTCCAAGGAATTACTTCCCGAATGACGACACGAGCAAAGAACCCGTCGTACGTTGGCGAGGGCATGGCAATTTGTTGTTTGCCAACTGGTTAAATTATCACGTTTACCAAGAAACGCCATTTGATTTTGGCAGTCCAAAATAAGTATTGTAGTACCAGTTAAAAAAAGAACCTTGGGGCTTTGTACAGTCTCAAGGTCTTTTCTTTCTCTATTTTTTTGTTAATATTTTCAAACTTAATTCTCTATCTAGTCGATTAAAATAAAAACATAAAATCTCAACGCTTCAAATTGGTTCGCACTTACGTGAACGAAAAATAAAGTTTTGCTTCAGCTTTTTCAAAAGCTGGCGGAGTTTGAGGCAGAGCCTCAAGGTCTTTTCTTTAAAAAAATGGCAATATTTAATTGGAATCAATACACAAAAAATCAACTCAACTCTTGCATCTCCACCACATAAATCTCACCGTTCGTAATCTGCGTACATTTCACCGTTTTTCTGACTGGAATCGGATCGCCCAAAGTCACAACCCCATACTTCCCACTTTTGAATTTCACTGTACCATTCGGTGCGAGTGGCGTTGTTGTCGTGCCAATTTCCCCAAGCAATTCTATAAATGCTTCATTTGTTTTTTTGTGATTTGTCACCGTATCTTCTGCGTAAGGGTCAGCTGGTTTTGGCAAATACCGAAGCAACACGCAAAGCAAAAGAAACGCCGGCACGATATAATACAAACCAGCGACACCGAAAAATCTCGAAACGAACATCAAAAATCCAGCAAAAGCAAGTACGCAAACACTCCTTGCTGTGCCAAAAATCTTCACTGTAATACTCCAAAGTCGCATGAATGCAAGTAAAAATCCAACGACAACAACCCAAGATACCATAAAATCCCTCCTATCCTTATAATTAGGATTTAGCCATGTGTAAAACTAAATAAACCTTGTTATTTAGCGAATTTCAAAGCATGGCAAACCTTGAAATCACTCCAAATTATTTTAAAAAATATATAGAAATAATCAGCCAACATGATATAATTAAGTGACACCAAAAAAATAAAAAGGAGGCTGATTATTATCTGCCGACAAGAAATTTTGCAAGACATAACTTTATTTACATCTCAACCCAAAACCAAATTTTACAATGAATTATTTTCAAACATTCAATTTGATGCAAAAATACCAATAGGCAAAACAAGCAGAAAATCTTATAATTTCAATGCCATGCTCAATGCATTTATTGTAATAAAAACTGAGCGATTTTCTCAAATTATTGATTTGGTAGACTACTTAAATAACAATCAAATCATCGCACACTATTGTGGTTTTCAAAGATTTCTAAAAAACATCGATAATGACATATTAAAAAAAGTTATGCAAAGCCAAGTTTTAAAATTAGCAGAGTTAGGATATATTGATACCTCTTTTATCGGTCTTGATTCCACGCCGATTTCTGCAAACACAAAACACAACAATCCCAAAACTTTCACGAAAAATAAATTTACAATGTAGTAAAAGAAAAATTCAGCAGAGATTGTATCATTCCAATCAACAAAAGAAACACAAAAAAACCTAAAAAATTACCTAATGGCAATTTGATTTGTGATGCAGGGCTTGCCGTGAATAGAGACGAAAAATGCAAAGAACATCTTAGACCTTGCAACTGAATATTTATTTTCAATTCTAGTTCTGTTGAGCTAGGGTTTTGTTTGCCATACATTTTTTTGTAAGATTCGTTATTTGCATTGTTTAGCGGTATTTTTAGGTATTTTTAGGTATTTTTAGGTATTGTTTTGCCCATCTCTAATTCATTATATACTTATTATAGCCGTAGCGATCCGACTACGTCAAGAAAAACTTCTCAAATATTTAGTAAAGTTTTTGTCGGAACTCACACGAAAATTTTGCTAAGTATTTGACAATATTGAGGTACCAATTAAATATTGTCAAATTTCAGCAGTCTCATTAATGGGCGACCACAGGTCAGATCTTCCTACAAACAGACTGGAATATCAATATGTAGGGGCGACCTGTGGTCGCCCGCACTTTTTTATGAATCGGTATTTTCACTATTTTTCTGGAAATATACGATCGAAGAAACAATATTTGGATTTTTTCTTGCTAAATTTCAAAATGTGTTGTATAATAAGAAAAACAATTTTCAAATCAATTAAGGAGGCAAAGCAATGTCAAATGAAGTAGTACTGTTTCTGATGCTCATAGTTACATACGGGGGCACATTAATTTTTTACAAGTTGTTAGGGAAAAGCGGCTTGTATGCGTGGACGGTCATCGCCACGTTGACAGCAAATATAGAGGTCATGATTTTAGTCGATGCGTTTGGTATGGAACAAACCTTAGGCAATCTTTTATTTGCTTCTACGTTTTTGGTGACTGATATTTTATCGGAAACGTATGGCAAACAATCAGCAAACAAAGCCGTAAAAATCGGGATATTTACAAACCTTGCATTTATCATCATTTCGCAATCGTGGTTTTTATACACGCCAAATGCCAACGATTGGGCAATGCCTAGCATGCAAGAAGTTTTCTCAAACACACCGAGAATTATGATTGTAGGGATTGTGGCGTATGCCATTGCACAAATTTTCGATGTGTGGTGTTTCCATCATGTATGGGAAAAAACAGAAAAACTATTTGGCGACAGAAAAAAAGGATTGTGGGCAAGGAACAATATATCGACACTCCTTTCACAACTCATCAATACTATATTATTCACGTTTGGTGCATTTTACGGTGTGTATGATATGGAGACGCTCATTGCAATTTGTTGGTCTACGTACGTCATCTACTTTGTGATTAGCATCCTTGATACACCAGCCGTTTATTTGGCAAGAAAAATATTAGTCGATCAAGAAATATCGTAAATAAAGAGATGTATTCTTGACAATTTGTATAAAAAATGATATGATACAGTCGATGGAAATGGAAGCTTCTGTCGACTATATGCACCCTTAGCTCAGTTGGTAGAGCAACTGACTCTTAATCAGTGGGTCCAGAGTTCGAGTCTCTGAGGGTGCAGTGCAAAGATGATGAGACGATATGGTCTCGTCATTTTTTTTATTGATTTTTTACTTGAATATTGCCTGAAAATATAAAATTTTGGTAACAGTTCAGAACCTTATTTTTTAAGACCGTGGACTCTGTCCACACCTGCCATTTTTTGAAAAAAATGGAGTAAAACTTTATTTTTTCGAACCTTAATGCACTAAAAAACTTATAAAACCAAATATATCAACATTTTTGATTGGAGTACTGAATAGTTATAATTTTTGTAAGTGCTTAGGCGAACAAAAATAAAGTTTTGCTCTCTCAAATCCTAGCTTCGGCTTTTTTAAAAGCTGGTGTGGTCAACTCATTTTGCTACGCAAAACTGCTTCGCAGCCGCCGTTTTCTTCGGCGGTGAGGAGGTTTGGGGCAAAGCCCCAAGGTTTTCTTTTTTTTAAACTTGAAATATTTAATTGATATTATAATATAGATATATTATCCCCTTTTGATTCATATAGTGATAAAAGTAAAAATTCTATCACCGTATATTTTCAGGAGGAGTGCCATTATGGAGGATATCAATAAAATTATATTCAAAGAGGGATATGGATTGCAACAATATTCAGGAATTCGCACAAGAACAGGTCTCATTTGCAGAACGAACGTCGGCTTTTTGGAATTGAAAAAAGCAAGGGTCGGCAAACAAAATATTTCTTTTGCACACGATGTCAAAGAACATCTCTACAAAAAAGGATTTTCGCACCTCAATCGGTTTCGTAAGACACTCACAGAAGAACCATACTTTGAAAAAGAAGGCATACTATATGTCGTAGAAGACGTGTTGCCAAAAGAATCTCTTGCCGAAAAAAATATAGAAGAATTTTTGCAAGGAATGGAAACACTCGGGAAAATGCATTTTCTGGGACGAGGGATCTCGAAAGAGTTCGCTATTTTTGAAGAAAATAAGCTAGAGAAGAAATACGAGAAAAGAAAAAATGAACTCGGAAAAATACGTGGTCGCATACAAAAAGAAGGGCGATACGATGCCATTGATTGCATGGTGATGAAAGTATATGAAGTCTCTATGGAGCAAGCGAAAAATGCACAGGAATTTCTAAAAGACGGGAATTATCAAGATTTGGCAAACCGTGTAGCAGAACAATCTCTTTTTTGCCACAATACATACAAAGGCGATTCGTTGCGACAAGAAAAAGGCGTTTTGTACGTTGGCGGTTTTGAGTATGTAAATTCTGACTTGCCCTTGCAAGATGTCTCTAATTATCTGAAGCGTTTTCTTAGAAAAGTTGGTGGGGGAAAGGAAGAAATTTATCAGCTCCTATCTGTTTACTGCGAAGAAAATAGTATGACAAAAGAGGAATTTATCTGCTTGAAAGCGTTGGCAGTGTATCCTGAGAAGTTCTTAAAAATCATCAATGAACACTACAACAAAAGACGGTGCTGTCGCTCGTCAGCGATGGAGGAATATCTCGCTTCTGTTATTTTGCAGGAGGAGGAAAGTCGTAAATTGTTGGCATATTTGGAATGGAGTATCGGGAAATTATTGTGATGAGGTATTAAGAGAAAAAGATCTTGGGGCTTTGCCACGACCTCCTTATATAATTTGGTATAGCGACTTAACTTTTATTTGTCTGTATAGTGTAGAGATAAAATTTCGTTATTCAAGGAAGAGGAGTCGAGTCGTAGCTTTAAAGCCAGTTTCATCAGCTTCAAAGCTACGGCGAGCGATGATGACGCAGAAGAACGGGATTTTAGCCTGCAATA
>JAWXUZ010000113.1:0-7337 GCA_044425835.1 Bacillota bacterium
TAGGGGCGACCTGTGGTCGCCCGCTCTCGATAAAAGATAATTTTGACAATATTTAGTTGGCATCTTAATATCAGTATCAGTTTCAGCTACTTTAGATTCGGCTTTTCATCAGTACTAGTTTCATCAACTACAGCTACATCAGCTACAGCTACATCAGCTACAGCTACAGCTCCATCAGCTACAGTTCTATCAGCTACAGCTTCAGCTTCATCAGCTACTACAGTTACAGTGCAAGTTGATTTCTTATTCTGAATCATCAGAAAGGCCGCTGCACATACAATCAAAATTCCAGAAAGTATTTGTGAAACGGCAACGCCATTCCATTGCAACTGGTCAGTCCGCAAGCCCTCAATCCAAATTCGCCCCATGCCATACGTCAGAAAATAGAGTGCAGTGATTTGTCCGTTGAATTTCTTCTTCCGTGTGAAGAAAATGAGCAGTGCAAATACCCCCAAATTCCAGACGGATTCATACAAAAAAGTCGGGTGGACTTGGATGTAGGCAACGTCATTGACAGTCAAAACATTGGCGAGCGTTTCCGCAGATGCATCAGAAAGACGTATTTGTTCGAGTTGGTATCGCATGGCGAAAAAAGATTCCGTATAATCACCAAAGGCTTCACGGTTGACAAAATTTCCCCATCTGCCCATGGCTTGTGCCAAAATCAGCCCTGGTGCAGCCGTGTCTGTCATCGTCAAAAAGTCGAGTTTTTTCCATTTGCTATAGAGGTAAAAAGCAAGCACTCCGCCGATGACTCCGCCGTAAATGGCAATGCCGCCCTCACGCAGAGCAAATATTTTCATGAAATCATCTTGGTAATTTTCCCATGAAAATGCGACGTAGTAAATCCTTGCACCGATGATGCCCAATACCAAGGCATACATCACAACGTCCAAATATTGGTCGGGATTTTGTCCTGTTTTTTTGGCGATGTGCATAATCAAAAAGAGTGCCGACAAGACACCGCAACCGATGAATACACCGTACCAATAAATGTCCATTCCAAATAGTGTGATTGCGACACGGTTCAAATGTTGTATTTCTATTCCGAGATTCGGAAACCAAATTTCTGGCATATCAAAACCTTCTTTCTTTTTTGTTTTATGAGATAGTGAATATACTATACCACAAAATACTGTGCTTTCATAGTCCTATTAAAAAATTTTTAAGACAAATAAATGAAAAAATAAGAGGTGGATTTTCCCACCTCCTATAGTTTGAAATCTTATGAAACGAGGAAACAGTTACAGTCTATCGTCAACGTGTTCCTCCATAATAATGCCTTGTGATTCCATTTCTCTTCTCTTTTTCGCTTTCATTGCGAGTTTATTTTCATACATATTTCCATCGGCAACGTCGAACAAATCCCTCATGGAAGTCGATTTCGTTTCTTGCGTCGTGATGCTATACCCTGCAGCACAAGAAAGCGTGAATGGTTTTGCCCCTATGTCGTTGAAATGGTTCATCAAGTAATAAACTTCTTCTATGTAACGTTTTACGTCGTCTTCGACACAAGACTCGAGGAACGCCATAAACTCATCTCCACCGTATCGACCAACGAAAATTTCATCTGCTGAAACGTTTGTCGCTTCTTTTAGGGTTGCACCAAAGCTTGCAATCAAATCATCACCGGCTCTATGTCCTAATTTGTCATTCGTTTTCTTCAAGTCATTCAAGTCGAAAATGATGATGGCTCTATCTTTTGTGTCTTGCATATTGATTGGCGTTTTCAAAATTTCTTGACATTTCGCACGGTTATAAAGCCCTGTGGAAGCATCGATGAACATTTCTTTTGACAACTCTTTGTTCCTTTTTAGTTCTTCCAAAGTGTCGTATACAATCTTAAATAGGAGTAGGACAACAATGGTAAGTACAACGCCCATAGCCACGTTTACTTGGCTAGAATAACTGTCACGACCATCGATATATACATTGATATCGCTAACCAAATCCGCAGAAATTTCATAAAAATGCTCGCTCGCAGAAAAGAGAGAATCACGGCTTGCATTGACACGGAATGTTATGGTTGTATCAATGAAATTATAGTAATCATCTATGTAGAGTTGTAACAATTCTACCATTGTGACGTCATTTCCTAAATAAGTAGAAACACCATCGATTGGTGTGATTCCATTAATTTGGGTGTTCAATTCGCTAATCAATTCGTCTGTATAATTGCCTTCGAGTTCTAATTTTGCCACACGTTGCACATCGGAGCTTATCATATCAATCTTCGTTAAAATTTCTTTATGCTGATCAATTGATGCCGATTGCTTCGCTGCGTACAAACCAACAAAAACCAAAATCACTGCAAATATCGCCAATAATATTTTAAAAATATCAAATTTAATTTTTTTTGGTTCGCTCATGGACTCAACTCCTTTCTTTTTAATATGATATTACGCCGTTACGAAGGTTTTATTTTTTTGAACAAATTCCTCTGCTTTTATCAAATGCGTACGTAACGTACATGGTTCCGATTCTTCTGAAATCGTACTATATCCATATCCAAAAGAAAGTTTGTATTGTTTATTCGCATTTTCTAATTCATTGAATTGGTTGACGAAAAATTTCATTTCTTCTAGGAATAATAGAATTTCTTTTTCTGCTGAAGTTGAAAAATAGACAACGAATTCATTGGTGCTATACCTTGTGATGAAAGCTTCTTCTACTGTGACTCTCGTTGACATTTTCAGATATTGTGCAAAATTAAACAGCAAAATATCTTGAACGACTTGCCCGTAAGAATCACTAATTCTCTGTAAATCATTGATCCGAAATAGTGCCAAGGATTTATATTTATTGGAACAATCTAAAATTTCATTGCATTTTACGTGGTTGTATACACCCGTTGCAATGTCGATATTCATATCAAGTGACAATTTTTTATTTTTTGCAAGTTCAGAATTGTTAAGGACAAGCACTCGGAGCAACAACAAAACCAATATGACTGCATTGATTAAAATACATTGGTTCAATAAAGAAAGAAAATTTGATTTTTCAGCGAGGTATATACTGATTCGTTTCGAGGTAGCAATTGAAACTTCGTAATATCGCTCACTCGCCCAAAAAAGCGATTCACGGTTATTGTCTTCTTTGAACGTTTCGATTGCTTGGGCAAAGTGATTGAATTCATCAGCATATACTTTCAAAAGTGCAAACATCTCTTCGTCAGTCGTAAAATATTGTGCGTCGTAATACTTCACAAAATAACTCGACTCATCAAAAGGATACAAAGAAAGTACCAAGTAATACAAATCAACCATCAAATAATCATCGCCTGTACCATCAAGTTCAAACTTTACAACACGTTGTGCTGTAGAATTTGCATCATTGATTTTTGCCAAACCGATTCTGTCTTTTTCTAAAATACTTGCTTGTTTTGAAGAAAATAAAAATAAAGCGAGAAGCGTGAAGGTGAAAAGCCAAATCAAAATATTCATTTTTTTTACTTTGTCAAGTCTCATCGTGCAACACCCTTTCCGTAGAAAATTGTGAAAATTCCACGACCATCGGTCCTTTTTCTTCATAATAATACTTTTGTTTGAGTGAAATTTCACAAAACAAAAGTAAAAACATATATTTTTCTTACTTTGTCATTTTCTATCTTTATTGTACAATAATTTCACATATTTTACAAGTCAATATACCTATGTTTTTATACCGTAGGTATTGTAATATCAAATACATAGTATTAGTTCTACTTATATATAAGAATTAAGATTTCAAAAAAAGTTCTTTGTATTCTTCAATCGGTATCGGTCTTGAAAAGACGAAGCCTTGCCCGTATTCGCAACCAATTCCTTTTAGCAATTCAATCTGGTCTTCCGTTTCTATGCCCTCACAAATGACTTTGCATTTCAAATCTCTTGCCAAACGAATGATGTTTGTTAAGACGACTTCATCTTTTGTGTATTGGTGTTCGTTGCTAAAATCGATATTGTTCAAAAAGCCTTTGTCAATTTTTAAAATATCAATATCGACATCTTTTAAGAGTTGCAAAGACGAATATGCCGAACCAAAATCATCGATAGAAACCTTGAGTTTTGGACGTTTGATGTTGTCGATGAAGTATTTCAATAGTTCTCTATCTTCGATGAATATACTCTCTGTCACTTCGAGTTCGAGCAAATCAATTGGCACAGCATACGTATTGATTAACTCCATGAGTTGTGTGACGAAATTTTTATTTTGAATGTGATTTCTCGAAACATTCAAAGAAATTGGATAAACAGGAAGTCCTTCGTCCAAGCAATCTCTGATGTGAATCATGACTTGCTTATAAACGATAAAATCGAGCGTGTCAATAAAACCGTCTTTTTCAAAAAGCGGAATGAATTGGTCAGGGAAAATCATGCCTGTTGGTGTCAACCACCGCACAAGAGCCTCTGCACCGCAAATTTCCATCGTTCGCAAATCGAATTTTGGTTGTAAAAAACGGGATAAATTCGTTATTTTTTACGGCACTTGGGATTCTTTGCTCAATGCGGACTTCTTCTTTGATTCGTTCTTCCGTCTCTTTGTCAAAGAAAGAAATCATATTTTTATGCGAGCCTTTTGCCATTTTTCGGGCATTGTTTGCTTGGTCGAGTAAAAGATTGATTGGCAACTCTTTGTTGATATTGGTCACACCACAAACGAAAGTCAATTTCATATCGAGGAAATGCTCATCTTTCATCTCATCTAATTTTTTAAATAATTCCTCAAGACGTGCTTTCACTTCTGATTCGGTATTGCATTGCAAAATGAAGGCAAATTTGTCTTCATTGATGCGACAGAAAAACTCGCCACATCTCATGAAATGATTGAGTACTGTGGAGACTTTTTGCAAAATGCGATTGCCGACTTCAAATGTGTATCTATCATTAATATACTTGAATTTATTGATATCGATGGCACATAACATATAATTTGTTGGTCTGACTTCATCGAGGAGCAATTTATCATATGCTTCAGAAAATCCTTTGAGAGAATACGCAGAGGTCAGCAAGTCAATGCCGATCATTTCATCGATATAATCTTGCGTATTTTTCATATAAATCATGCAAACATTCGTGCCATCAAGGAGTTGGAAGGGCAAACTTTTTTTGATCCAATAACTCATTGTGCCATCTTGATTTTTTTGCGAGCGAATGGAATCGGAATAGACTTCAATGCTCGTTTCTTTTTCGTCGAACAAATCAAAATAATACGCACCCAATCCGATTTCTGGAATGCAATCTTCCATCGCCTCATTATAATAGAGGATTCTATTTTGGATATTATCGACGATACACACAGGTATTTTTTCATTTTCAACGATTTCAGCTTTGATTCGCATATCGTTGTAGAGTCGATTTTCAAGCACGTTGATATAGACTTTCATTCTCGACAAGTCGTAAACGTCTGCAATTACGAGTCGGAGGTCTTCACTCCAAGGCGTTTTGTGGTCGCCATAACGTTCCAAAATGAAGTAAGAAAATGCTTCGTTGCTTTGCATACAAAATAAAACACACTCAGAAACTTCGCCCAAGTTGCTTTTTTCGTAGCCCATTTGAGACAAAACTTCTGATAATTCATCGTAATTTTCTGCTGTAAAATAATTGTGATCTGCACAAAAGTCGATATATTTTTGCTCCGTTTCAGAAATCGCCACAGCGGTGAATTTTGAAAAATTATCAAATGAAGTGACCTCGCCAAAGAAATTTGTTACCCCATTGGGCAAACATTCCATCAAAGGCACACACTCGTCACGCAGTACGCTCTTCATTCCAAGAAAAATCCGATCGACCTCGAAAAATTTGATGATATCTTGCATAAATTCGAGATACCCCATATCGAGATCTGCATTTGTTCTATATTTTTGTTTTATTTTAAATATATCCACGTCAATCATTGTTGTATTTGGATCCATAATTCAACTCTACTCCCTCCACCTATATGTTATACTTCATCATTTGACTTGATTTCGATATTTACATAAATATTTCATTATAACAGTTATTTCTATTATAAAGCAAATTAGAAATTATAGCAATGAAAAATGTAGTATTCTAATATGATGTTAATTTCAAAAAAGAAGGGGGTCGCATTTTGCGGGGTGAATCCGGAGTTTGACAGTTGCATATACCTGAATCCGTGAATTTCAAAGATGGATAATGGCAATATAGCAACTTAACTATTATTAGTCCGATATCCACAATGACGAAACCAATTAACAACATCGCTTGAAGATATAGAGTCGAGAGCCGTTGTTATAGCGATATCAAGTTCATCTTTGGTGCGTGCTTTTAATTTTCTTAAAATAGATTTCATCTTGCTCCAAAGTAATTCTATAGGATTGAAATCTGGAGCCTCGTCTATCCCTTGAAGTATTAGTTCTTTTTACTCTTCATTGATTACCGATCTTCTTCCGCAATTACGTGTATTGGCTTCGATTTTTCCATACTCCCTATAAGCTCTCCATACTCGTCCTACTGTCCTAGTGCTTACCCTCATGTATTCTGCTATTACTTTATCAGTTTCGCCATTTTGTTTGTGGAATATGATGTCCAATCTTTTTTCTTTTGATATATATTTTGGCATATTATCACCTCTACATATATCATACACTATAGACTGATATTTTTCAAGTTGCTATAGAATACCCCAATTCTTCGTCAAGCTCTTCATCGAGAGAACCTTCAAGAATCACAGACATCATATCCCTCATAATAGAATTTACATCTGTACCGTCTTTGATAGATATATCATTGCCTTTCAAATATTCTTTCATCATTTCACGCAACGCTTGTTTTTGTGGTGTTTCGTTTCTTCTTTTTGTCATAATAAAACCTCCAATTTGATTATATCTATCATACATCATTTTGGAGGTTTACACAAACTTTAGGATAGTCCCAAAACAAGGATTTTTTGAGGAATCACTGTCTATTTTCTCGTCAAAACACCTTTCAAAACTTACTTTCAACGCTCAATTTTCCACAACAAAAAACCCCTTCCGCACATGTCAAACACATACGAAAGGGGTTCATTCACTTTTATACTTTTTATTTCCGTCGTTGATATTTATGCACAAAACCAATCGCCAACAGACCAATCACGAAAGAAAGCCCAATCCACACATACGCACTTTGCGTTTGTGCTTGTGAATTTGCAGAGAAATTCCCTCCGCCTGGTTGCATTTGCCCTCTGCCTTGTTGCTGATTTTGCTGTCCTTGTTGTCCTTGTTGCTGGTTCATCATACCAACTTCACCTTGCGGAAGCTCTCCCTCAACCATTGGTAGTTCACCTCTGCCTTGCTGTTGGTTCATCATACCCACTTCAGCTTGTGGAAGCTCTCCCTCAATCATTGGCATTTC
>JAWXUZ010000114.1:0-7289 GCA_044425835.1 Bacillota bacterium
ACCACTTTCTGCTTGTGTCGGGGGGGGGTAGTTTCAAGCGTGCTTTCCACCGCCAGAACCGGCAACGGCTGCATTGCCACAGCGGTTGCTGTGAGCAATGATAATGCCATTTTTCGTTTCATTTTTGTTCACTCCTTTCTTAATTTAAGTGATTTTTAGTTTCGTCTTCGCTATATCACTTTGGAAGGCAAGATTGCACTCCTGATAAATGCTCTCTTTGTCTTGTTCTTGATAAAACCATTTCCATTGCGATATAACTATCTATATTTTTCATTATACACCTGCGTAGTATATGCGACGGAACGTATAAAATCCCTTGAAAATTCTTCGCCCCTATATGAATTATATTTTACGACCAATGTATAATTAATTTATTTTACACTTATTATAGAAAAAAATCAATAAAAATTCATAAATTTTCAATATTTTAGTTATTTTCCATATAAAAATTGATGTATACTACTTCAAAATTTGTAAATTTTTTTCTTAAAATTATATGGATGTAGTATAAGGAAACCCACAAAACCCCTAGATTTAATATGTGGGGCGATCTACAAAACCCCTAGATTTAATATGTCGGGGCGACCTGTGGTCGCCCGCCTTCATTTTCGACAACTTATTTTAGGAAACATTCAATCAGAGAGCAATATGAGAGAACCCCTTAAAAAATCAGTGATTTTTCGTTTCTTAAAAAATTTTAATTTGACTAACCGTGTTAGCTATGTTATATTACTAACTGGGTTAGCAAATAATAGAAAGGAGAATAAAACCATGCAAAATAGAAATGATAGAAAAGAAGATAAAAGAGATGATGTCCTTTTCATCATGGATTTGTTTGAAAGAAGTAAGCCAGAAAAAGCATTTCAAGAAGTGCATCGCCAAAAGCAAGGAATCCTTGCAGTGATGGCTTTTTTGTACCATCAAGCACAACCTGTTTCTTCCAAAGAAATCAGCCAACATATGGCGGTGAGTTCAGCGAGAATGACCGTCATTTTGCAAAAACTCGAGCAAAAAGGCTGTATCGAAAAAAAGAAATCGAAAAAAGATACGAGGGGAATTGATGTCGTACTCACAGAAAAAGGACTGGAAATCATCACAAAAATGGAAGAAAAAAAGCGTGCTAGCTTTGAAAGAATTGTCGAGAAAATCGGATTTGAACAACTCAAAGAGATGTTTCAAAACCTAGAAACCATCAAAAAAATCTTAGAAGAAAATTTAGAAGATTTCACGCTATAAAGGAGGAGAATCATTTATGTTCAAATTGTTTCGAGTATTATCACCGAAAGAGTATATACTGGCGGTGATGGTCGTTTTGCTCATTTGTTGTCAGGTATTTTTGGATTTATCGTTGCCCGATTATATGTCAGAAATTACGATGCTCGTGCAAACGGAGGGCAGTGCGTTGGCAGAGATTTACACAGCGGGCGGAAAAATGTTGGTTTGTGCGTTTGGGAGTTTGATTTGTACGGTGCTTGCCGCTGGGATTGCAGCAAAAATAGCATCGCAATTTTCGTTCATCACAAGGTCTAAGGTATTTGAAAAAGTCATGGCATTTTCTATGAATGAAGTCAATACGTTTTCGATTTCTAGCTTGATTACGAGAACGACAAACGACATTACACAAGTGCAAATGCTCATCATTATTGGTATGCAAATGCTCGTGAAAGCACCACTGACTGCCATTTGGGCGATTTATAAAATCTCAAATAAGAATATGACCTTTACGATTGCCACTTGCATTGGCATAGCTATTTTGGTGACGATTGTGGCAAGATGTCTTTCGATTGCTATGCCAAAATTCAAAATTATGCAAACACTGACGGACAATATCAATAAAGTATCGAAAGAACGTTTGGACGGTTTGGACGTTGTAAGGGCATACAATGCGGAAGCGTACGAAGCGGAAAAATTCGAGGCGTGCAATGAAGAGTTGACAAGCACGAATCGTTTCATCGGTAAAACAATGGCATTTTTGATGCCAAGCATTCAAACGATCAGCAACGGGCTGATTCTTGCAATTTATATCTTGGGGGCAAGCTTAATCAATGAGGCTGTGGGCATGGACAAAATGACGTTATTTTCGGATATGATCGTATTTTCTTCTTATGCAATGCTCATTATTATGGCATTTGTTATGCTATGTATGGTGTTTATGATGATTCCCCGTGCAACGGTTTCTGCAAAGCGAATCAATGAAGTGCTGGACACGAAAGAATCAATTGTTGAGGGAGAACAAACAGACGGTGTTTCAGGGAAAACAGGGGAAATTGAGTTCAAAAATGTCGATTTCAAATATCCAAATGGAGAAGATTACGTATTGCACGACATTTCTTTTACAGCAAAAAAAGGGGAAGTCATTGCGTTTATTGGATCGACTGGTTGTGGAAAAACAACGCTCATTAACCTTGTTGCACGTTTTTATGATGTCACTTCAGGTGAAATTTTAGTCAATGGTGTCAATGTCAAGGAATACAAAAAATCGGCACTTACCAATATCATTGGCTACGTGTCGCAAAAAGCAACGTTATTCACAGGTACCATCAAAAGTAATATCATTTTTGGGGATAACATGAAAATGGCGATGGACAATGGGCTTTCTATGGCGATGGACACTTCGCAAGCCACAGAATTTGTATCGAATTTAGATAACAAAGAGGAAGCACACGTCGCACAAGGCGGAGGCAATCTTTCCGGTGGGCAAAAACAGAGGGTTTCTATTGCGAGAGCGATATACAAACGACCAGAAATCTTGATTTTTGACGATTCTTTCAGTGCATTGGACTACAAAACCGATCGCAAATTGAGAGATGAATTGCATAAAACTTGTGGCGATGCAACGAGACTCATCGTCGGACAAAGAATCGGCACGATCAAAGATGCAGATAAAATTATTGTACTCGACGACGGTAAAATTGCAGGCATGGGCAAACACCAAGAGTTGCTTGTGAATTGCGAGGTTTACAAACAAATTGCGTTGTCACAACTTTCAGAGGAGGAATTGGCTCATGGCGAAAGATAATTATGAATTAGGATCACAACAACCACAAAGACGACCTCCAGGACCTGGACCGGGGGGCCCTCCGGGAGCTGGCGAAAAAGCAAAAGACTTCAAAGGGGCAATCAAAAAGCTATTGAAGTATACGAAATCATATAGAAATATCATCTGCATTGCCATAGCTTGTGCCATGTTGGGATCGATATTTACACTCGTAGGGCCGTCGCAACTTTCAAAAATTACAGATACCATCACTGCTGGTATGCAAAGTACGATTGACCTTGAATATATTCAGAAAATCGGCTTATTTTTGGGAATTATGTACGCTTTGAGTTACGCACTTTCGCTGTCGCAAGGTATGATTATGACGGTTGCCATACAAAAATTGGCAAAGGGGTTGCGGTTTGATATTTCCGAAAAAATCAATTTTTTACCGATGAAGTATTTCTCGAAAAACTCAAAAGGCGACGTGTTGTCTCGTGTCACAAATGACGTAGACACGATTGGGCAAGCACTTTCTCAATCTGTGGGTATGTTCATTTCAGCAGTCACTTTGATGGTCGGGTCGGTCTTGATGATGTTTTTGACGAATGTCATTTTGGCAATCACGGCGGTGATTTCTGTCATGATGGGCTTTGTACTGATGCGAATCATCATGGCAAATTCACAAAAATTCTTCAAAGAACAACAAAAACATTTGGGGAAAATCAATGGACATATTGAAGAAATGTATGCTGGACATACGGTGGTGCGTGCGTATAACGGTGAAGAAAATGCGAAAAAGATTTTCGATGAAACGAACGACCATTTGAGAAATAGTATTTTCAAATCACAAGTTATGGCAGGTGCAATGATGCCGATTATGCAATTCATCGGGAATTTTGGCTATGTTTGTGTATGTATCGTCGGGGCTGTCCTTGCGATGAATGGAGCAATTACCTTCGGTACGATCGTTGCGTTTATCATTTACATTCGATTGTTTACGCAACCACTTGGGCAAATTGCACAATCCATGCAACAACTACAATCGGCATCTGCTGCGTCGGAGCGTGTATTTGAATTTCTCGAAGAAGAAGAAATGGAAGACGAAAGCAAAAAAACGAAAACACTCGGAGACGTCAAAGGCGATATCAGTTTCAAAAATGTACGTTTTGGCTACGTACCAGAAAAAACGATTATTCACAATTTTTCTATGGACGTGAAATCGGGGCAAAAGATTGCCATTGTTGGCCCAACGGGAGCTGGAAAAACGACGATTGTAAACTTGCTTATGCGATTTTTTGAACTTGATGGTGGAGATATTGCAATTGATGGCACGTCGACAACAGATGTGCGAAGAGAAGATGTCCATGATAAATTCAGTATGGTACTGCAAGATACATGGATTTTTGAGGGGACACTGCGAGAAAATCTCGTTTATGCTACAAAAAATGTGACGGAGGAACAATTGCAAAAAGCAGTCAAAGCCGTTGGTTTGCATCACTTTGTCAGAACGCTAGAAAAAGGCTATGATACGTTGCTCAATGAGAAATTAGAACTCTCGCAAGGGCAAAAGCAACAAATTACGATAGCCCGTGCAATGATTGCTGATAAACCGATGTTGCTCCTAGATGAGGCAACTTCATCAATTGATACGAGGACGGAAGTTTTGATCCAAACAGCAATGGATCAGCTGATGGAAGGGCGGACATCTTTTGTCATTGCCCACAGACTTTCTACTATTAAAAATGCAGATGTCATACTCGTTATGAAAGATGGCGATGTCATAGAAATGGGATCGCATGATGCATTGTTAGAACAAAAAGGATTCTATGCAGAATTGTATAACTCTCAATTCGATCAATAATTGACAAGAAAATCACTTCATACGAAAATATGAGGTGATTTTTTCTTGGCTTTTCTTTGGCTTGCTTTAAGTACATTTTCACACTATTGATCCGCTAATGAAATATCAGCAAAAGTAAGGTGTTAGAATTTACGACGGGCGACCAAAGGTACGCCCCTACAACTTGAAATTTTAGGCTTTTGTAGGGGCGACCTGTGGTCGCCCGCTCTCGATAAAACGATAAATAACTCAATGTATAAGTTCAATTATGCATATTCATAGTCAACTTATACAAAAAAATACAAGATAAGTAGTAACTCGATACATGTTGAACATTGACATTTCTTTCATAAAGTGATATTATACATGTATAGATAGATGTATAACTTGTACAATATGCATTTCGATTAAGGGATATAATTTAAGTTATACTACACAACGAAAAATTTAGGAGGTATTTTATGAAATGGAACATTAAAAAAAATATTGCACTCGCTTTGGCGACAGTAATGACACTCACAGCAACAACAGCTGTGATGTCGGCTCAAAACTTGAATTTGATTTCAAGTTCGAGTGCATTGAAAAATATGTCTTCCAATGGCGAAGATATGATTTCTCTTGTAGAACCACGTAGTTTTAGAGTAGAGATTGAAATTCCATCTCTCATTGATCCAGAAACCATCGAGTGGACTTTGCAAAGAAACCATTCCATTCAATATGGCAATCCAGAATTTTATCCTGCACAATGGTAAGGCGGAGCAATCGATTCCATCAAATGTTTTGAAGGGTCTGAAACGGATTTCATTCAAAATGTAGCAACAGAAACGAAAACTGTACTTGATAAAACGTATGCGATTTTGACTTTTGATACAGTGAGTTATTTCAATGGCGACTATAGTTTACCTGATGACAATGGGGGCGTGTACCTCGATGTTTGTGGATATTTCGATTTGATTGCAACGAGTGGGGGCGAAGAAATTGCATCGACTATGATGAAAATTTCTCCATACGACCAATTCAGTACAATGAATGACATCTATAACCAACTTGATGAAATGGTGGACGAAGCAAAACCACTCAACAATTTTTATCTGGAAAAATTTTCTATGGGGACATCAAGTGCTGGATATGATATGCCCTACCTCATTTTGTCAGATGCAAAAAGCAGTGTAGACAATTGGAAGGAGTACGTTGATTTTGCGATTACTACACCGACTGCTGCTCTCGAAGCAATTGCAAATGGCAAATACAATGACATTCGCATTCCGATTATGATGAGCAATGTGCATCCTGATGAAACTTCTGCTGTGGATGGTATGATGAGCTTCACTTGGAAAATCATTGAAGCGGTCAAAAATGGAACACCAACACTGACTTACAAAATCTTGACTGGATTTACTCCTGAAGGCGAAGCACAATTGCAACTCGATATTGAAAAAAATAATATTGCTATGCCTGAGTTGGTGGAAGATTATGCAACACGCTTAGGTTATATTTATGCTGACAACTTCAATCCTGAAACAGGTATCCATTATTCTGGTGTTGTGGATCTTGAAAAATATTATACGACAGAAACTGTATCTGTGAATATTGCTGACTTACTCAGCAATGTATTTTTCATTATCACACCAGAACAAAATGTCGATGGTCGTACGTATTTGACTCGTACCAGTGCGATGGGGCTTGACTTGAACCGTGACAACTCTGCCCAAATTTTATCAGAAACACAAAATATACAACATTTGATTGGACAATACAATCCGCTTGTGTTGACTGAAATGCACGGTCGTGTGAATAACTTCCAATGCGAACCTTGTGATCCACCGCATGAGCCAAACTTTGAGTATGACTTATTGGCAAAATATGCAATGTTATCTGGCGAAGCGTTTGGTATTGCAGCGATTGCCAACAACGATGATTACAATAGTTTTGTCATTGCACAAAGGGATTATTTGCAATATTTAGATGATGGATCTACATATTGGGCAGAACCATGGGATGATATGTACACTTCGTATACACCGCAATTTGCAATGTTGCATGGTACAATTGGGTATACTATGGAGTTGCCTGCATATTCTGATTCCACTGCCGATGCAACTCTATACGGTCTCTTAGGTCAAGCAAATTACTTGGCAAGCGAAAAAATTGGATTGCTCACAAACCAAGCAAAAATCTGGGAACGTGGGGCAACCAATGCCAATTCCAATGCGTATGAGTTGGTCGGACAATGGCATTCTGACCAATACGACGCTGAAGGTGCAGAAGCTGACATGTTCCGCCCAATTTATGATGGTGAGGGCGAAAACCAAAATTTCTATCCAGAATGTTACATCATTCCTATGGACAGCGAAAATCAAAATAACCTTGCAAATGCATATGAAATGATGGAATGGTTTGCCAGAAATGACGTTAAAATCAAATTGACTGAAAAAGAAATTACAATTGATGGCACAACGTATCCAAAAG
>JAWXUZ010000115.1:0-7280 GCA_044425835.1 Bacillota bacterium
ATATGTAGGGGCGTACCTTTGGTCGCCCGCACAAAAGCTCGAAATATAATACGTAGGGGCGTACCTTTGGTCGCCCGTATAAAAGCTCGAAATATCATACGTAGGGGCATACCTTTGGTCGCCCGCACAAAAGTTCGAAATATCAATATGTAGGGGCGTACCTTTGGTCGCCCGTACCGTATTTTAGGAAACATTGAATCAGAGGAGCAACACCATAATATCAACCGTTCTTTCCTTGTATAAAATCCGTTGTACCTGTTTGCATATCAAACGTTTTCTCACAAACCCGATGAATCAAAGATACATTATGAGAAATGACGAGCAAGCCGAGGTTTTGTTCTTTTGCAATTTCTAGTAGTGCAGTCCAAATTTGTACTTCGGTGATGGGGTCGAGCATTGTACTGATTTCATCGAGTATGAGAAATTTCACTTCTTTTGTGAGGAGTCGCACAATGCAAAAACGTTGCAATTCCCCGCTGGAAAGTTCGTTTGGAAATCTCGTCAACCATTGTTCTTTGATCCCAAATATTTTCTGTCTTTCGAGTGAGGGGGTGTATGCCTCTGTGAGTGATTTGCTCATGGGCAGTCGTGGATTTAGTGATTTTTCAGGGTGTTGGTAGACAATTTGCACGGGGTGGAAGCCGTTGATTTTGTCGATATTTTTGCCGTCGAGTGAGACATCGCCGATATGCGGTTTCAAATCACCACAAAGTATATTGGCAAAGGTGCTTTTTCCAGAACCTGAGGGTGCGACAATGCCAATGCGATCGCCCTCGTTCATTTCAAAGGAAAGGTTCGCAAAAATGGGGCGGTCTTTGTGGTAGTGGAAACTTATATTGTTTGCTGTCAATTTCATAGGAACTCCTTTTTGGGGATCGGTATTGAGATACCAACTAAATATTGCCAAAATTATCGTTTTATCGAGAGCGGGCGACCAGAGGTCGCCCCTACAAAAGCCCGAAATTTCAAGTGTAGGGGCGTACCTTTGGTCGCCCGTCGTGAATTCTGACATCCTACTTTTGGGGATATTTCATTAGCGGATTAATATTTTCTAAGAACTGAAAAGTCTCTGCTTCGGGCAAATGAAATCCATTTTGTGGCAAAGCAGAAAATAACGCTTTCGTGTAAGGATGCGTGAGATTGCCCTCACGAAAATCACGACTTGCAATTTCATCAATCCGCATACCCTCATGAAATACATAGATGCGATCGGCAAATTGCCCAGCAAGATCAATGTCATGCGTAATCATTAAAATACTCTTCCCCTCGTCTGCAAGCTCTTTGAAATTCGCCATGACCTCCATACCGAGATCGTGCGAAAGCCCTGGGGTCGGCTCGTCTGCAATGATGAGCGTTGCCCCACTCGCTACGGCAGTTGACAACAAAGCCCGTTTTGCCATGCCCCCTGAATATTGAAAGGGATAGAGTGCTTCGTCCGATATGGTGAGTCCGTACCGTGCAAATGCTTCTCGTTGCCTTGCTTTTGTCACGGTCTTGTTCCTGACTTGTTTGCCGACACGCATTAGGGGATCGAAATAATTGATGGATTGTGGCACGAGTGCAATCTCTTTGCCACGCAATTGCAAAATCGACTTGTCTGTAATTTGACTGCCCTGATAAAAAATCTCGCCAGAAACAATGGCATTGCTTGGCAAAATACCTAAAATGGCATGTGCAAGCAAACTTTTCCCACTGCCACTTGACCCGATAATGGCGACGATTTCACCGCTATCGATGGTCAAATCAATGTTTTTTATGGTCTGCGTGGTTTGCTTTTTCAGCCCCTTTTGGTACATACGAAAGTCAACTGAAAGATTTTTGACTTCTAATACATGCTTCATAAAAACTCCTATTCTTGTGACGTAAATGGATCGAGCAATCGCCGTATATTGTCACCAATCATCTCAAATAAAAGTACGACAAACAAAAGACACAACCCTGGGAAAGCCGCAAGCCACCACGCACCAGAAATCAAATATTGCATCGATTCTTCTAAAATACCGCCTACTGCTGGGATTTCAGAGGGTACACCAAAGCCCAAAAAAGTAAGTGTTGCTTCGCTCATAATGGCATGTGGAAAAAGTAAAATCAACCCCACAATCAAATGCGGAAGCAGATGCGGTACAATGTGGTTTTTGGCAATCCAGAAATTCGATTTGCCAATGCGTTGGCTTGTCTTATAGTACTTCGTATTCTTGAGGGCGAGCAATTCGCCACGCAAAATCCGACAAAGTGTTGTCCAATGCGTCAAAATGACCGCTATGGTCACACCCCATATGCCTCGTCCTGTAGCAACAGAAATCAAAATGAGAAATAAAATACTCGGTATGCTCCGCATCAAATCGATGAGTCCGCAAATGAGCAGGTCTACTTTTTTACCAAAAGTACTCGCAAGAAAGCCGAAAATCAGTGCAATCATACAAGAGACGGTACTACCACAAAATCCAATGACCATACTAATGGATAAGCCTTTGATGGTGCGGTAAAACATGTTTCTCCCCATGAAATCTGTACCAAATGGATGGGTCATAGATGGCGGTAAATTTTTCTTGGAAAAATCAGGAGCGTACAGCGATTCTGTAATGAAAAGCCCTGAAAGTAAAATGACAACCAAGAAAATGACTGAAATTAAAGTGATGAGGAACGTCAAAAAACGACGGTTCGATTCTTGGTCAGACATCAAAATCACCTCCACCAATGCGTGGATCGATGATTGCATATAAAAAATTAGCGGTCTGGTTGCCAAGGAATACAAATACTGCACTCAGCAAAACAATTGCCAAAAGCAAAGGCATGTCAAAAGTAAGCCCGGCAGTCACCGTGGCTTCGCCAAGCCCTGGATAGTGGAATACCGTTTCTGCCAAAATCGAACCACCAAAGATACTGGAAATGCTAAAAAAATGTAGCGTAATCGCTGGGCTTATGATGTTTCGGAGACCGTGGCGACGTACGAATTGCCACACAGTATCCCCTCTGGCAAAGGAAAAAGTAGCGTACTCACTTTCGAGGGCTTGTATCATTTTTTCTCGTGTATGCAACGCAATGGACGATACACTCGTCAGCGAAATGGCGATGGCTGGTAAAATCATGTGGTGGATTTTTTGGAGTGGTGTGACGTTTTCGGAAAGTACACCAATCGGTACGGCAAAACCACTCGGAAACCAATTGAGTTGCACTGAAAATACCAATATCAAAATCAAGGCAATCCAAAATTCAGGGGAGGACTGCAACACCAAACACCAAATTTTTATGAGAGAATCAACGAAACGACCTTTGTAGACACCCGCCAAAACACCCATGAAAAAGCCAATGACACCCGATAAAATCCACGCAGTCAACAGCAGTGGAAAAGACACGATAAATTTTTCAACAATGACAGTGACAACGGATTTGCGGTACAAAAGCGAGGTGCCAAAATCACCCGAAAGCAAATTGGATGCCCATGTGAAATACCGTGAAATCGGTGGTTCATCAAGCCCCCAATAGACGGCAATTTGTTCGAGTTGTTCTGCCGATAAAGTCGTGTCCCCTTGTGTATATGAAAAAATGGGATCGACAGGGGAGAGTGAGGCCAAAAAAAACGTGACAATACTCACCGAAAATAAGAGCGCGATTAATTTAAAGGATAATTTTAAAAATGCGATTCCATATTTTTGTATCATTTCCAAGACCACTCCGCAATATTTGAAAGGATTTGCACACCAGAATTGCCGTGTGCGTGTAACTCTTGCTCTCCGACATCAAGACCTTCTCTGACAAAATACATATGATTCAGGTTGGCAAGCCAAACGACAGGCACATCACCCAACATACTAGAACCTTCTTCGCCATCCCATTGTGATTTTTTCCAAAAGTCTAGGGCTTCTTCTAAGTCGCCCGTTGCCAAAGCAGATGACATATACGCCTCGACAGTTTCATTATGGTAAAATCCCATATTTGACGTAATGACACCAGCAGATTGTATCGTCGTACTTTGGTAGTATGTATACGGTGTGGCACTGCCATCGAATACAACGAAAGCATTTGCGTGGTAATTTTCAAAAATTTCGTCCCACGAACCACCAACCAAATTGACTTGTATACCGAGTTCTTTTGCAAGGAGAGAAAACCCTGTGGCGATCATTTGTCGTGCAGCGACTCCTGTTGGGTAATAGAGGTCAAATTCGGCACGCAAGCCGTCTTTTTCACGAATGCCGTCACCGTCTGTATCAATCCAACCGCCATTTTCGAGTATGTGCAGTGCTTCGTCCATTTGACCATCAGGGAAAGAAGTGTCCTCGTGTTCCCACAAAAGACCGTTGGCAATGGAGTAGGACGGTTCTGCATATCCATTGAGTACGTCTTCAGCAAAAGTGATTCTATCGACTGCTATAGATAATGCTTGGCGAAGTGCAAGGTCTGACGTCACATCATTCCCGACAGCGTGGGCGATCGGGCGGTCTTCTTGCACCGGTGGATATGGCAAAGAAATGCCGGCATTTTCATTTGTAGCAAATATTCCTAAGTCATAGCCCTCGACAGGGACTTCGGCTGTCACAATGTCTGCTTGGGCGACGTCAACAGTGCCTGCTTGGACGGCTGCAAGGGCGGAGGTGGGATCCATAAATACCATGACGATAGTCTCGATTTCGGTGATTTCACCGTAGTAATATGGATTTTGTTCGAGTATGATTTGTTGTCCTTTGTCCCATTGTACCATTTTGTATGGACCTGTACCAATTGGATTTTCAGCATACGTCAGTTCGTCGTACGCATGGGCGGGCAAAATGCCAAGAGTCGCCATTTGGTAGATGAACGTGGAAGCTGGAGTATACAATGTAAACTCGACTGTATACGGATCCAACGCAGTCACCGAAGAGACATTTGTGAAATCGACGACACTCGCCGCTGTTTTTGCAGTTTCCACTGTGAAGACGACATCGGCAGCGGTAAAGTCAGTGCCATCGCTAAATTGGACATCGTCTCGCAAATGGAAAGTCCATACGGTGGCATCGTCGTTTACATGAAAATCGGTTGCCAAATCACAGGCAATTTCACCAACACCAACAATGTTCACCAATTTACTTTGCATGAGTGGATTTTCAGTTTTCCCCCAACCTTTGATGGGATCCCAGTCACGGCCTTCTGCGTTATTTGCGATGATGATATCGGTGCGAGTGGCAGAGGTGGTTGCTTGTGCTGTCGTTGGTTCAGTGGTTTGATTGCCACATGAGAGCAAGGAGAAAGTCAGTAAAATTGTTGTAGTGAGGGAAAGCATTTTTTTCATTTTCGGGAACTCCTTTTTTACGATTGAGACACCAATTAAGTATTGCCAAAATTATCGTTTTATCGAGAGCGGGCGACCACAGGTCGCCCCTACATATTGAAAAATCTCGTTATAAAATTAGTATACATGGAAATTTGTATAATGTCAAATGAGGAAGTACAGATTGGCGGTTTTTAAAATAAGGAGTTCTAATCGGGAGGGGATGGAACCCCTCCCCTACAAATTTGTTCGGATTCCCTCTATTACAAATTCGCCTCTCATCATTGGATAAAGAGCCAAAAAAAACCCACCCTTTATGGGTGGGTAGGGCGGACGACCAATGATCGCCCATAGTATTTTCGTTTCATCAAACAAGATTCCAACGCAAAACGGCTCGTTTTCTTGAATCAAAATCACAAGTAAACAGCGTCAATTCAAAATCTCCAATGTCACGCAAAAATGCAACTTCCATTTCACTGATGACGGTTTTTTCTTTCAGTACATACGTATGCAACACACCATCTGCATCAGATAGTATCGCTTCACTGCCAATGTCTAGCGTGTGAAGTAGTGCAAAATGTGCTTTCGTGTTGTGTCCGCCGACAATCAAATTCTTGCCCAAGGTACTCCCCTCATACACACATGGAGCCGTATCGAGTTTGGCCTCTGTCCAGTTTTCGTGAATCGGTAAGGCAACGTCAATGACTGGAATTTCAATGATGCCAATGTAATTTAGCCCATCTATGGAAATTGTTTTTGGCAGAGGCGGGGGTTCTTCTTCCTCCTTTACTTCTTCATTTACATATAATAAGGTAGGAACGTATCGAGAAAGCGTCTCACTTTCTTCGATTTCCGCTTCTTCAACTACAGGAGTTTGGGAATTTTGAAGGATTGGCAGAATTTCTGTTTGCATATCTGCTGTTTCAATTTGGGCTTCTGCAATGTACAAATTGGCATAGCCTACGAATGAAGTGCCAATGCAAACGCACCCACAAAACATGAATACTTTAGAAAAAAATCTCCTTACACTTTTTTTCATACAATCACCTTCTTTTTTTGTGAGACCGTTTCGCTTTTTTGTCGAGCATTAGGCTTGTCGTTGGCATTACAAAATCGAAAATCGATACCGCACCGCCTGAGGATTTTGTTTTGGATAATGCTCTTTTTGGTGCTTCCACTAGAAGAAATTCTTGTGAGATAGAAGATGGATCTTCGTTTGGTTTTTGTGGAGTTTCCAGAACAGCTTCTACAGCTACAGCTACAGCTTCAACTTCAGCTTCTACTGCTACATCTTCAACTTCAACTACAGCTTCAACTACAGCTACAGCTTCTACTGCTACTGCCATATCTTCCATTTTGGGTGGTAAAATCACTGTCACGGAGGTAGGTGGTTCTGCTACTGCCACAGCTTCTGCCATCAAAAATGGTTGCTTCGTTTCTTCAAAAATACAATCGCTTTCCGCCAGTTCAAGCAGAGCAACATTACGCTTTTTCGACTGCATATCTAAAAATAATCCAAGGCTTATGAGCAACAAACCAAACCCTGCAAGCATAGAGAATTTCCAATCTACGAGACCCGTTTGTGGTATTTTTTCGCTCATCTGAATCAAAGAGGAGGTCGCCACATTTTCAAATATGAAATCTTGGTACGTATTGTGAATTTCTAGGACATTGCCGACTTTGTTATACCCCACGTAGTAGTTTTGTGGAATGTATTTTTCTTCCACTGTCCATTCAAGTTCAGGATTTAAATTTGTCCAGGACTGTGTCCAAGCGGTTTCTTCTGATAAAGTAAACGTTTCGTATACGTATCCATCACAGTACAACACCCCATGAATGATCGTTGGTCGCATGCCGAGTGCATAAATATTGCGGTCATTGTTCCAGATTTTTTTTACAGTCAATTCACTGCTGTTTTCTGCTGGAGGGGATGACGGCGGACTACTCGGTGGATTGCTTGGCGGATCTGACGGTGGATCGCTTGGCGGATCACTTGGCGGTGGAGTCGTTGGCGGTGGAGTCGTTGGTGGTGGGT
>JAWXUZ010000116.1:0-7188 GCA_044425835.1 Bacillota bacterium
ACTCCATTTTTTGGTAGCCTGAACTGTACAGAGATAGAGAGATTTCAGCAGTGCTGTATCACTTGGAAATACGCTTCTTTGAGCGTTTAATTTCTTGTAAGTACTGTTGAGGCTTTCGATGGCATTCGTCGTATAAATGACCTTTCTGACCTCTTTTGAAAATTTGAAAATGTAAATTGCAATATTAAATGTCGCAGAAATCTCTGGTGGGACTGGGAGGAGAGAGACATAGGGGACATAGGGTGTGCGAAAAAAGTCTGTAGACAATATACAAGATAAGCTTTCTATGGTAAAATACAAAAACATAGGTGGCTTATTTTATGGCAAAATTAACAGAAGGCAAAATGAAAGTAATTCAAGGACTATTAGAAGAATATGACATCAAATCAGCAGTGGATATTCAAGGCAACCTCCGAAAACCCTTGTCACCAACCTAAAAAATGGTATAATGAATAAAACAACACGGAGGACATTCAAATGGGACAAATAAGATTCGATGGAGCAGAAATACAACAGGAAAAACTCAATCAACTAGGAGATCCCCCTCACGAAAATCAATGAAATTATAGACTGGAAAATATTTAGAGAACCCATAAAAACGGTAATCCAAAAAGATATGAGCAACGGAGAGAGACCGCCTTTTGACGAAATACTCATGTATAAAATAACGATGTTGCAACAATGGTACCATTATACATTTTATGTTGTTCTATACGCTCTGGTATTCAATTTCACCGACAATTGAAGTTACTTTCCTTCATGGTCAGTAAGTGCATGCAACACGACTTCGTCCCCTGTTTCAGTCACCTAAAAAATCCTTACTTCTCATTTTGAAATAGCAACTTCACTTTCACCAAATCGCCGTCAATCTGCATTTCCAACTCCCCATGTTGCATCTTCATCAAACTTTCAGCAATGCTGAGTCCCAGCCCCGACCCCTCTGTCGTTCTCGCAGAATCGCCACGAACAAACCGTTCCATCAACTCGTCGACCGTCATATTGAGTGGTTCAGCCGATATATTCTTAATCGATACGACTGGATTTTTTGCTTTATGTTCCACAGAAATATACACTCTCGTCCCCTCTTGGGCATATTTACACACATTGCCCAGCAGATTGTCTAGCACTCTCCAGAGATGTTTTCCATCTGCTTGGGCGATGCAATCATCAGCAAATTCACTCACCAAAATCAAATTTTTACGAGAAAAACGTTGTTCATATTCTGCAATGGCTTGCGACACCGCTTCAACCAAATCAGTTTCCACCAACTCAACTGTAATGTTTCCAGTCGTTGCTCTCGATGCTTCCACTAAGTCCTCAATGAGCTTTTTCATTCGCATACATTGCCTTTGCAATAGTGCCAAATGCTCCCTTTTTTCTTCTTCAGACGGATCATTTTGCAACAATTCCACAGTCGTCACCATAGAAGTCAAAGGTGTTTTGATGTCGTGAGATACGTTCGTAATCAACTCTGTTTTCATGCGTTCCGATTTCATTTTTTCTTCCACAGCAAGACCGATGCCATCGCCGATTGCATTCAAGGTTTCGCCATATTTCTTACAGTCAAAATACATGTGCTTTGTATCAATTTTTCCATCAAATCTGCCTGTTGCGAGTGACGATGCTCCCTTTTGTAGCTGTTTCATTTGCCATGCCACAGAGCAGAAAAAGAGTACGATCACAAGATTATATAATACAAACACACTCCACGCAAAAAATGATGTCATAGAAACCATACCTAAAATGGTATTGACTCCACAAACGAGCAAAGCAAGGGCAAGCGTTCGCCAAATCATCGGCAATCTTTCCATAGCATGTACAATCAGTTTTCTTAACTTCTGCACTACAAATTGAGAACTTCTCCAAATGAGCGTATTTTTGAAAAACGTCTTTGTCCGCACTCGCACTGCACAAGTTTCAAGCGTTTTCACTAACATATAGGAGAGAATGAGGCTTGACACTTGGAGAGTAGAAAAAAATACGTTTGAATGCAGTTCAACCGAGTTCTCGAAGATATCTTGCATAATCACCAAATCGACACCAAGTAAGAAAAGACCAATCAGCATTACCAGAACCAAATATACATCTGTAGGGATTTTATCCCAAGCAGTCAGAAAATACCCATCTACACCTTTACGTTTGCCTGCACTTAGAATCAGCACACCTAAACTAATGAGTGACACGACAGTAAGTCCCATAAAAATCGGAATCAGATTTTCTGAAAACCTTTTGAATAGTTCATATTCTCTGACCATACGTGCCATACTGTCATTGACAGTGAGCGGATCTTGCAGCCCAACACTGATTTCATAATCCAAATAATCCGTCTTTTTCAAAAATTGATATGCCCCTGTACCAAACGTACTCGCAAGCTCTTCGCCTGTATTCACATCTATGATTGCCAGTTGTATATTATTATTTTCTACAGAAAATTGTTCTTCTAAAATTCTCAATCTATCTTTTCGATATCCCTCAATCGCTTCTGCCTGTGCTTCAGAATATTCCCTATCAACTACAGTGGATGCAGTGCGTTCTCCCTCATGTTGATTTTGATCAGGATTTTCAGGAAATTCATGGTGCGTAGTCGTTTCCTCTTGGGCTTGTACGTGTAGGGTCAATTCCTTAGGTGTTGCAGAGTATGTGACGATTTCCTCCGGAGCATTCGATTGGAAAAGCAGTTCCCCCGCATTATGATAGTCGTAGAGCCAAGATTCCACTCTACTTTCTGTATGCGTCCGATATCTCCACGTTTCATCAAAGGAATTTGTCTCGAATACTTCCCATTCCATGCAGTAGATGAGTGAGATTCCAGATGCCATTGTGGCGGTCAATATCAGTACTGTAAACAGTTTATGTAAGATTTGAAACCAATCTTTTTGCGTTTTCATTTTGCGTCTCCTTTTTCTAGCTTATACCCTTGTCCCCAAATCACTTTGATGTATCTTGGTTCAGACGGATCAATCTCCAACTTTTCTCGCAAATGACGAATATGCACCGCCACAGATCCTTCCGCTCCCAGTGGTTCTTGCTCCCAAACAGCAATATAAATTTCTTTGGAAGAAAATACTTTGTTCGGATTTTCGAGTAGCAATTTCAAAATGCTATACTCTCTCGGCGTCAGATTGACTGCTTCGCCCTCCAATGTCACTTCTTTTTGCAAGTCATCTAAAGTAATTCCGCCAACCGATAGTACACCTTCTTTTTCAGCAACCATACCACCGAGTGTTGCGTATCTCCGCAAATGCGAACGCACCCTTGCCATGACTTCCACAGGTCGAAATGGTTTTGTGATGTAGTCGTCTGCTCCCATGTTTAGCCCTAAAATCAAGTCAGAATCTTCACTTTTTGCCGTAATCATAATGACTGGCACATTGGAAAATTCTCGTAATTTTTGAGTTGCTTCTATGCCGTCTAATTCAGGCATCATGATGTCCATTAAAATGAGATGGATTTCCTCTGATTGCAGAATTTCTACTGCTTCCCTTCCATTTTCGGCTAGAGAAATTTTGTACCCTTCTGTCGAAAGATACATTTTCAACGTTTTTGCGATATCGATGTCATCATCGCAGATTAAAATGTGATACATTGTGCCACCTCCTGCATTTATAATACCACATCAGAACTTTAAGAAACAAGTACCTAAGACTTTAAGAAGTGATTAAGATGGTTTGTAAAATCTAGGATTTATTGTATGAATGTTGCATAAATTTTTACTATAAGACCAATTTTCCCCGACCATTGCAGTATTTTCAGCAAATAAAAAAAGTAAAGTATTCGGAATCTACTTCAAAACCCCAATACTTTACTTCTTATTCTATTCTATCTTGATTCTTTATTTGATTTTGTTACGTCCTATCGACTACAAGCGTAGCAATTTTAAGATGACAATGCCCCAAAAATATTTTGTAAAGTTTTATACGATTCATACTGAATGCGAAATACTTGATTCGCCAAATCATGATTTTCTGGGTGACTATTGATTCCGTTGTCACTTTCAGGATCAGGAGAAAAAAACCGACTCATTGATGCAGACAAAGATGCTGAAAAAAAAGTATTCACATTTTTTGACGTTGGCAACCCATCGGTTTTTTGTAAGTATGATGTCACCATGCCATTTTCATCTACAGTCATACTGATTGTGTCCATCGGTACGCTACTTGGCATCCCAGAAATGACACCCATGTCTACCAGTTCTTCCATCAATTTATAATATTTCACACTGCTTTCTTCCATGTTTTCCAAATCATATCTGCTATTGAGATCTATGATTTCTTCTTCCGTCAAGTCACGCAATTGTGTCACAGGCTCTGTCGGAACCGTAAGTGACACCACATGGCAAAAATCCTCGAAATACGCTTGTCGACCCTCTTCAGTGTCTAAGTCGTATCCATCTGGAATTGTGAGGTCTGGTTCTGTTCTCACTGTGCCGACTGATTTATTTGCAATGTCCCATGTTTGGACACTACTTTCTTTGCCTTGCAATAATGCCGCAAAACTATTTCCTGTAAAACTAGTTTGTTGAGTAGATGTGTTGTAGGTACTTTCCGAATTCACCCTCGTTGCACTAATGTTCATAATAAATTCCTCTCTTTCTAAACTATAAGTTTTCTCTACCACATGTACTATAGCACATTTTCTTTCGTTGTGCCGCAAAACGGAATAAGTGATGGACTTTCGGGAATAAATGATAATTTCATCAGAAAAAATTTGCTTTTTTGTCAACTCAATCCTTTTTTATGAAAAATATAAATCAAACACATAAAAATTTACAATAAATAATTTCCTTAAAAAGACTTAAGAAAACAAATATTTTGTCGATAAAGTCGTTATGAATTTGTTTTGTGATAAAAACATGGAGGAGTACAATGTTAAAAGTAGCTATATGTGACGACAATGTCTTGATCTGTTCAGAGATAGAGGGCGTCGTTTTAGAGTACAGCCAAACAAAGTTTTTAGAAGTAGAACTCGAAGTTTTTGAAAGTGGAGAACGTTTGCTCGACTTTATTGAGAAGGACTATTCCTTTGATTTAATTTTTTTAGATATCAGACTCGGTGGCATGACTGGTGTTGCTGTTGGGCAAGCCATACGCAACAAACTGCACGACCATCTCACTAAAATCGTATTTGTATCAGGTGTAGATGGATACGAAAAACAGCTATTTTCTGTGCAACCCTTTAATTTTTTACAGAAGCCAATTGACAAAATCAGTATGTTTGAATGTCTTGATTTGGCAGTCGAACTTCTTGAGCTGTACACCCCATTTTTTGAATACAAATCAAACAACAAAATAATCAATGTGACATTCAAAAATATCTTGTACTTTGAAAGCAATTTGAAAAAAGTAAAAATCGTGATGTTGGATTACGAAGATGAATTTTATGGTAGCTTAAAAAGTGTCAAAGCATGTTTGCCAAAAGCATTCGTTTCCCCACACAATTCGTTTATCGTCAATCTATCGAATGTAAAATACATTCAAGAGGACAAGTTGATTCTATGTAATGACACCGTCATTCCGATTAGCCAACGCAACGCAAAGCACTTGAGAGGACTGTATTTTTAGGAAATCAAAGACAAAATACATCACTTATTCCCAAAAGTCCATCACTTATTCCATCGTCTCGCACAACAAAGAAAATTGTGGTATGCTATATTTGGATAAAATCAAATATATATCACAAAACAGATTTTCATTCATTATGACTAGGTAAACAAAAAGGAGGAGATTTCTTATGCGTGTGAACAAAGTACAAGAATCTACGCCAAGAACACAGACACAAAACAATGCTTCGCCACCATCGACTACTTTTGGCGAGCTGATGCAAGAAAGACTACAACAAACGACAAGGGCAGACAAGTCAACCCAGATTACAAAAACTGAACAGTTGGAAGTCTCCGAACTCATCTCTTATATAGAAGAAAGCAATACAAAAATAAGGGATTCTTTTTTGTTGCCACCGACTGCACCTGTGCAGATGTTGCGTTCTTTGACTACAGAAGAAATCATCGATTTCAACAGCTGTTACGACCTCGACAGTATGGAAAAAGATTCCTTTGCATACAATCAACTACTGATTGAGCTAAATGAGTTGGGTGTGCTATCTGGCATTCCTAGTAAATTGCCGTTGCACGTCACAAATATTTTTACAAATGACGACGGAGAAATCACAAGGTATGTAACAGACCCCGATGTGATACCAAAAATAGCAACAAGTGCTTTTTCGACTGCATTGCAAACGTCAGCCGAACGACTTCACACAACGTTGACTGGTGACGAAAGTAAAGACGAGCATTTGGCACAGGGTGTATTTGAAATACAATATGCAACGTACCAAACTATGCAAAATATTTTTGCAGAATTGAACTCGCTATAATCCACAAAAACTTTTATGGTATTGACTCATCTAGTTATCACTACCAAATATATATAGAAAAAAACTCGACTTTTTCATATCGAGTTTTTTTGTTGCCTTTAGTTATTTTGCATCGTCATTAAAAGAGATTCAAAGTTTTTCTGATTTTCTAAGCTATCTTGAAAATTCATTGCTGCTGCCACGTGCCATGCCCTCGATTTTGGCAATTGTTGCTTGTGGCAACTTGCTGATTCGATTCAGTGCAATTTGTAGTGGTGATAATTTCGCTTGATTTTTCGGCACAGGCTCTGTACTTAGATTTTGCAACATATTAACGTCTGCGTGTGCAATGAAAATATCTTTGTTTGCCGATTGGAAGATAACAACTTTGGTTTGCTTGTTATTTTCTAGGCTGTCACATAGCATATTGAGATCGTCAATCATCGGTGTGCCTTGTATGTTGACAGGCGGAAAGTCGAATGTGACATATAAAATTGCTTCTTTTGTTTCTGTTTTGAATGTTGTGTATTTGTTCATAATTGCCTCCTTTGAAGTGATTCCATGGTATTATGTACAAATTCAAATAATTTACTCTATAGCTTAATCCGTGAAACTCATATATTATTTTTTGATGAGAAGCTGTGTATATCAAAGAATAAAAGAAGTTTTGTCATTTCTTAATAAGTCACCAAATGGGTGAAAAAATTTTCTATTTTTACATGCAATCTAACCTGAAATATGTTATCATTATGATATACATCGAATATGGAGGGGCATTATGAAAAAATTAGTTGTGAAATTGTCTAATGAACGTTTGATTACACCAAGTGGGCTTTC
>JAWXUZ010000018.1:0-34505 GCA_044425835.1 Bacillota bacterium
TGCGAAGAGGGACGCAGAAAAGGTGCAACCAGTTTGGTATGACATTGACCCAAGTGAGCTTGGCGAAAGAGCTATAGCACTACTCAAAGAAAACTATGGTGAATTTTCAAATATTTCTGGAATAGACGGAAATACCATCGAAGAATTGTTGGAACAAATCAATAATAAGTATGCAAGCTATCAATCTTTGTTGGATACCTTGTTGGGGAATAAGAATTGACTTTGCTCTTTCGCTTACAGAAACCACGAAAGAACAGAAGCCTAAGAGGGTTTTGACAGAAATATGAACTAAAGACAGGGAGGGGATTTCTCTCCCTGTTTTTGGGGTGAGGTTTTGTGAGGTATAGTACGGCACAGACCAATAAATCTTCCCTTATCGCCTTTGTGGTGGGGGAGGACATGTGGAGGACATATAAGCAAGCGACCAAAGGTACGCCCCTACATATTGATATTTCAGTCTTTTTGTAGTGAATGAGACTGCTGCAATTTGGCAATATTTAATTGATACCTCAATAAAACGAAAAAATTCAAAAAATTTTTGAAAACATGGCACAAAATCCATTTTTATCCGTCATATGACCTGAAGGTCAATTTTTGAAAACAACTTATATTGGCGACATTGTTTTCCATTTGGAAACTTTGATTCATAAGTGAGATTTCAAAATAAAGGGATTTTGTTGACACACAGGAGGAAGGTGCAAAAAACTAAGAAATATAATTTATGTCGAATCAAGTATTGTTGTACATAGGGAATGAAATTTAGGAGGAAGCGTATGAAAATTGGGAATCATATACTAGGGAAAAATGCAATAACTCGCATGGGGCAACCGCAAAATGCAGAGGACAAAACAAAAGCAAATGGCACAACAAATCCAGCTGAATTGTTGCCAGAAAAAAACAAGGATTCTTTGGAATTGAGTGCATCTGCACAAGCACAAATTGAAGCAAGCAAAGCACAAGAAAATGCAACACAATCAAGAATGGTGACAGGCAACACAACTTCGACAGGGACTACAGCATCAAGTTTTGCAACGACAAGCGAATACCTCGCATACCTAGAAGATACTTACCAATCCATCACCAACAGCAACATTGAAATTTCTGAAACCGTATTGAAACAAGCAATGTCTGACCCAGAAAAAGAGAAGGTTTTGACTGACTTTTTACAAGGACTTGACGGAGCAAAAGACTTTCGCAGTGAGCAAATCAGCGGCATGAGTGACGATACGTATACGTATGAATTGAAAAGTTTCGGCATCGTTTTAGACTCAATTGCCGATGACAATTCAGGTGTCAATGGCACAGAATTTGGTGAAATTCTCGTATCACGAAACGATGGAACACGCATGAGTGACGAAGAATTTGCTGGTGTCAAAAGCAATGTTTTGGAACAGCTCGAAGAATTTTCAAACAAACAAATCGAGTATTTTAAAAAAATCTTTGAAGTGATTTCAAACCGCAACGACGATAACCGTGTTGAAGAAAATCGCAAAGACAAAGAAGTAGTAGAAACAGAGCGTTTGGAAGATGTAGTGAACGAAAAAATAGACGAAAAACGTGAAGAAATGCGTGCAGAAATGCGTAAAGAAACTATAGAAAAAATGCATGAGGATCTGCGTCAACTCTCGCAAGGAGAAAACTATTCAACTAAAATTTAAGACACACCATATAAAATCCCCGAGGAAGTATTTGTCGCCATTATCAATTGGCGGTCATCCTTGGGGATTTGTTTCGTTCAAATTGCATTTGCAGTCACAGAACAATGATATCCCCTCCCCCCCCACTCTTGACAAATCATCGTGATAGTGGTATTATATCTTATAGTTAGCTTTAATTAACTTAACTAATATTACAATTTTTTACATGGAGGAGCATATGGCAGATAAAATCAACAAATCATACAAACAAAGTGTCGGGATTTACGATAGTATTTTGACACAATCGAGCTTTATCGGAAAGTTATACATGGGTCTATTTTGGGGTGGCATTGACGATGTCAAAATTGCAGATGAATTATTGGCACGCATTCCAGATGATTTTTCTGGCACGATTTTAGATGTGCCTGTCGGGACGGCGATTTTTACATACGAAAAATGGAGTAAACTCAAAAATGCAAAACTCATTTGCTTGGACTACAGCGAGGACATGCTCGAAAAAGCAAAATTACGACTCGGAGAGCATGAGCATATTTCTTGTGTGCAAGGCGACGTGGGCAATCTCTCCTTCGATGATGAATCGTGTGACATTGTGTGTAGTATGAATGGGTTTCATGCATTCCCTGATACAAAAAAAGCGTTCCACGAAGTCCATCGTGTGTTAAAAAAAGATGGCATGTTCGTTGCGTGTTTTTATATCAAAGACAAAAGCAAAATTTCAGATTGGCTCGTGAATGCGATTTTGTCGAAAAAAGGTTGGTTCACACCACCCTTCCACACCGATGAAGAAGTCAAAGAGATTTTGTCACAGTCCTACCATGATATCGAACTGAAAATCGAGGGGTCGATGATTTACTTTTGGTGTCGGAAAAAGTAATGAATTCTTACATTTTTTATAACAGTTTGTTGAGGATAACTATTGACACAACACCTTGCTTATGCTATCATTAGTAAGTATAGGCTAACTAATGATTAAAAAGAAAAGGAGTTTATGATGAAAAACAAGTTAAAAACGAAAGATTTGATTTATGCAGGGGCATTTGCTGCTGTCTACATTGTGGTGATGTTTGTGGCAGTCATGTTGCTTGGGTTTGTACCTTTTTTATACTTATTCGTTTCCCCTTTTGCTGTTGGGATTCTTGGGGCAATCGTTTACACAATGTACATATTGAAAGTCAAAAAATTTGGAGCAATTACCATTCTCGGTGTGCTTTTTGGTCTCGTGACAACGACTGGCGGACACCCATATTCCATTATGCTTGCCATTCCTTTGGGACTCATTGCAGATTTTATTTGCAAAATTGGAAACTACGAATCAAAAAAATGGATTGCCATTTCTTACATGGTATTTAATATTACAATGATTGGGCCATTTATGACTTTGGTTGTGGCAAAAGAATCTTTTGTTGAGTCTGTAGTTGAGTATTACGGGCAAGCGTATGGCGATGCAATCGCTGCGTTGGCAACGGATGCTCTCATATTTTACCAAGCTGGTTTGGCGATTCTCGGAGCAGCCCTTGGCATGTTGCTTGCAAACAAATTGTTGAAAAAACATTTTGAAAAAGCAGGTGTTGTGTAAAAAATTGTGTTCTAGGAGGGTAGTACGATGAATTTCAAAACGAAAGATATGATCTATGCTGGCGGATTCGCTGTTGTGTATATGGTGGTGGCAATGATTGCTTCTATGGTGCTTGGATTTGTGCCGATTCTCTCGCTCTATTCAGTACAAATTACAATCGGTTTTGCATGTGGTTCCATCTATTTTATGTATGCCATGAAACTGAAAAAGTTTGGGGCAATTACGCTTCTTGCCTTGCTCGTGGGGATTATGAGTGCAGGAACTGGGCATATCTACACTTTATTTTTTGCTGTACCTGTCGGGTTGTTGGCTGATTTCATTGCCAAACTTGGCAAATATGAATCCAGAAAAATGTATGGTCTATCGTATATCGCCTTCAATTTGATTACGGTGACACCTTTTTTTAGCTACGTTACAGCAAGAGAAGAAACCATTCAAATGTGTGTGGACTATTACGGTCCAGAGTATGGCCAAGCAATTGATTTGCTGATTTCTGATCAACTCATACCAATCCAGTTGGGACTCGCTGTCGTTGGAGGTGTTTTGGGTGTATTATTTGCAAATAAGATGCTGAAAAACATTTTGAAAAAGCGGGAGTGGTATAATTTTATGAATAATGAAATAGTCAAATTTGACCCACGCAGTAAATTATTTTTATTCCTCGGTGTGTGCGTGCTGGTGATGCACACACCCGATTGGCGATTCAATTTTTGTGTATCGACACTTTTAATACTACTACTATATCTGTCTGGACAATTTAAAAAAAATAGAGTGAAATACTATATCTTGCTTGGTAGTTACGTCGTAGAATACCTATTGTCGCTGATGCCACATAGTGCCACGGCAGCAATATTGCTGATTGTTGTGGTATTATTCAAGATGTTTCTTCCTATTATAATGGCGTTTCAATTCGTATACCAGACGACAACCATCAGCGAATTTATGGCGGCGTTTACGAAAATGAAACTGCCCGCAGTGTTCATCATTCCCTTTGCAGTGATGTTTCGTTTCATTCCCACAGTCAATGAGGAATGGACAGGAATCCGCCAAGCAATGGGATTTCGTGGCATTGGGCTGACGTACAAAAATGTATTTTTACGTCCGATGCAGACAGTAGAATATATCATTGTGCCACTCTTATTTAGTTGTGTCAATGTCATGGACGAGTTGGTGGCGGCCTCTTTGGCAAGGGGGCTAGATAGCTCGAAAAAAAGAACTTGTGTCGCTATGGTGCAGTTTCGGTTGAACGATATTTTTGTTGTCGTGGTGACAGCGATGCTGTTTGGATTGGCGTTTATTTTGTAATGACGGGCATCAATGATCGCCATATGAATTTCAGTCCTTCATAAAGGGGATAGGCCTGTCATTAAATTGAATTTCAATCTAGCATTGATATAGTTATAATGTTAAGGTGAACAAGCATAAAGTTTTTGTCCACTTTTTTCAAAAAGTGGCGGAGTTTGAGGCAGAGCCTCAAGGTCTTTCTTTTTTATCTTTTGATTCTTTTCGACTGACTATAAAGGAGTACATATGATTCAATTAAAAAATGTAAGCTTTGCTTATGAATCAGGAAAAAATAGCGTGGAAGATGTCTCTCTGACCATCAAAAAAGGTGAATTTGTCGTATTGTGTGGGCGAAGTGGTTGTGGAAAAACGACCATCACCCGTCTCATGAATGGACTCATTCCGCATTTCCACGAAGGCACTTTGACAGGAGAAGTCATTGTGGATTCCAAGAAAGTGTCTGACATTGAATTGTCTGATCTGTCAGCCACTTGTGGCAGTATGTTCCAAAATCCAAAAAGCCAATTTTTCAATATCGATACGACGAGTGAGCTTGCGTTCGGTTGCGAAAATTTGGCTCTTTCTCATGAAGAAATTCAGCAAAGAATTACGAAAACAGTAGACGATTTGTCGCTATCGGATTTGATGGAACGCAATATTTTCCAACTATCTGGTGGAGAAAAACAGCAAATTGCCATTGGGAGTATTTACGCTGCTGGCCCTGAAATTTATATTTTAGATGAGCCGTCCTCGAATATGGACACGCAAGCCATCGAACGGTTGAAAACAATTTTATTCCAGTTGAAAGCACAAGGCAAAACGATCATCATTTCTGAGCATCGATTGTATTTTTTGTTGGGGCTTGCCGATCGCTTTTTGTATTTTGAAGATGGTGCGTTGACAAAAGAAATTTCAGCAGAAGAATTTGCAAAAATCAGCGATGACGACCTCCATGCAATGGGTCTGCGACACACAAGACTTGAAAATGTAGTGCAATCCGTGACAACGATTCCAAACCGTGAAAAAGGAATTTCTGTCAAAGGACTGAAATGTTTTCGTAATGAAAAACAAGTATTGTCTCTCTCTCATATCGACTTGAAAAAGAATGCTGTCGTGGCAATCATCGGTGAAAATGGTGCTGGAAAAAGTACGTTCATCGAATCGGTCAGCGGATTTTTGCCCACTCGTGGAGATGTATTTCTCGGAGAGCATTGTGCTGGAGCAAAAGAGCGAGTCGAAAAAAGTTATGTCGTGATGCAAGATGTCAATCGGCAACTGTTCTGCTCCACTGTCAAAGAAGAAATTATGTTGGAAACGAATTTGACGGAGCAAGATGCACTGGAGCTGATGGCGGCACTCGACATTGCAGAACTTTCGGAGCGACACCCAGCCTCCCTTTCGGGAGGACAGAAACAGCGAGTCGCCATTTGCTCGGGCATTGCTGCCCAAACAGAGCTGATGTTTTACGATGAACCAACGAGTGGACTTGACTACAAAGGCATGAAAAATTTCTGTACCCTTATCAATGAGACAAAAGAAAAACATCGACTCACGATGATCATTACACATGATTATGAGTTGATTCTTGGGAGTTGCACACACGTTTTGCACCTCGAAAAAGGGCAAGTTGTGGATACGTATCCCATTGATGCCCGTGGCAAAGAAAAACTAGAAAATTTCTTTATCAATAAGGAGAGAAAAATGAGTGATGTCAAAGAACTGAAACAGAAAAAACAAAGTTTACTGAAAAACTTAATGACATATAGCGACGGCCTCAAATGGTATATGTACCTCGGGCTGTTTCTGTCGGCAGTCAGTGCTGTACTGCTACTAGTGCCAATCATTTCCGTCTGGTACGGTGTCAGGGAAGTATTTGCGGTGTACCCGAATATCACCTTGACAGATGAATTGCTAAGCTACGCCTACATTGCGGTCGGCTCGGCAATTGCAAGTATTTTCATCTATGGCTGTGCGTTGATGCTGACACATTGGACGGCATTTCGAGTGGCTCGCACGATGAAATCTCGTGCAATTGCCAAATTGATGGATTTGCCCTTGGGCTATTTCACTGATACGGGAAGCGGAAAAATTCGCCGCACCTTAAACGAAACGATCGCCAAAACAGAAACGTATCTGGCTCACCAAATGCCTGATATGATGGGTGCATTTGTCACTCCTCTTGCTGTGCTATTTTTCGTGTTCATGTACGATTGGCGATTGGGACTTGTGAGTTTGATACCGCTCGTGCTGTCCTGTGCGGCAATGGGTCTGATGATGGGGGTAGGAACAGCTGACCGCTTGCGACAATACCAAAATTCTTTGGAGTCAATGAACAATGAAGCCGTAGAATACGTGCGTGGCATTTCCGTCGTGAAAACGTTCGGACAAAGTATATTTTCCTTCAAGAAATTCCACAAAACGATAGAAGAATACCGTGGGTTTGTCGTTGAATATTCGATTGTTTGTCGAATGCCAATGGTCATTTTCCAAACACTACTTGGTTGTGTTTCCTTCTTTTTGGTGATTGGTGGCATGTTGATTTTTTCATATGCAAGTGACACGAAAGCATTTTTGCTCGACTTCCTTTTTTACTTATTTTTCACACCAATTTATGGATATATGATGATGCGATTGATGTGGGTTTCGCAAAATACACAACTCGCACAAGATGCCATTGACCGCACAGAAGATATGTTAAATGAAACGACATTGACGTACAAAACTGAATCGAAAAAGCCAACTTCTTACGATATCGAAATCAAAAATGTGACATTTGCCTATCCACGTTCAGAAAAAAATGCGGTGGAGGACATCAACATTTCCATGAAACAAGGACAGACTGTGGCACTCGTTGGCGGTTCTGGTGGTGGAAAATCGACGATTGCGACATTGATTGCAAGATTTTTCGATGTCAATGATGGCAGTATCACCATTGGCGGTGTGGACGTCAAAGACATGAGCGAAACAGATATCATGGACTCCATTTCGTTCGTATTCCAAAATACAAACCTCTACAAAATGAGTATTTTAGACAATGTGCGTGAGGGCAATCCAAACGCAACGGAAGCAGAAGTCATGAACGCACTCAAATCGGCAAGGTGCGAAGAAATCATTGCAAAATTGCCTGATGGAATCCATACCGTTGTCGGGACGAAAGGCGTTTACTTATCAGGTGGAGAGTCGCAAAGAATCGCCATTGCAAGGGCAATCGTGAAAAATGCACCGATTATTTTGCTCGATGAAGCAACTGCATTTACTGACCCTGAAAATGAGCATGAAATTCAATTGGCGATGGAAAAATTAGCTGAAAATAAAACAGTTCTCATGATTGCCCATCGACTTTCTACAATTCAAAATGCAGATCAAATTTTCCATATTGACCACGGAAAGATGGTTGAGCATGGCACACATCAGGAATTACTCGAACAAAAAGGCAAATATTTTGATATGTGGGAAGAATATAATCGTGCGTTTGTATGGGAAAAAGAGGAGGTGGCAAACCAATGAGAAACTATTTCAAAACGATGCTAGGTCTCAGCGAAAAAGGGGCAACAGACTTAATGTGGGCGATTTTTTGGGCGACAGCAGTCAATTTCTTTTTGCTAGGCACAAGTGGTGTCCTCTACTTATTTTTAAAAGATAGCGTCTTCGTCGCCTTGGACGGCGGACAGCCACAGTTCCAAATTGGACTTTATGTGGGCTATATTGCTTTGCTCGTGCTTTGTATTTTCGTGAGTTACTACTTTGCGTACAATACAAGCTATATGTCGGCATATTATGAAAGTGCAAACAAGCGTGTGACACTCGCTGAAACATTGCGAAAGCTACCACTTTCATTTTTCGGGAAAAAAGATTTGAGCGACATTACAACGACTGTCATGACCGATGCGGCAGAGCTTGAGCATATGTTTTCGCATTTCGTACCGTCACTCGTGGGATCGATTATTTCCACGATTGTCATTACGATTGGTATGTTGGCATTCAATTTAAAAATGGGCTTGGCAACGATGTGGGTCGTTCCTGTATCTCTCGGACTTTGTGTATTGACAAGGACCTTCCAGAAAAAATTCAGCCTAAAAACGATGTCGCAACGACTCGATTACGACAATAAAATCACGGAGTGTATCGAAAATATCAAGGACATCAAAGCGAATAACCGCAAGGATGCCCACAAAGCAATCTTAGCAGAAAAACTAAAAGCGAATGAGAAACACCTCCTGATTGCGGAGCTTGGCATTGGCTTGCCGGTTTCCATTGCACAGATGATTTTGAAAGTGGGGATTGCCACTTCAATGCTGATGGGGATTGTGATGCTTGCAGATGGGGAGTTGGATTTGCTGACGTTTCTCGTGTTTATGGTCGTTGTGACGAGGGTATTTGATCCCGTTGCTGGCTCGCTCATCAATTTGGCGGCAACGTTCCATTCGATGTTGAGCATTGAGCGTATGAAAGATTTGGAAGCTACACCAATCCAAACAGGGCAAGAATCCTTTTCACCGAAGGGCTATGACATTGCATTTCAAGATGTGGTATTTGCCTATAATAATGATGAAACAGTCATTCAAGGAGCCTCATTTACAGCGAAACAAGGCGAGATTACCGCTCTAGTTGGCCCATCGGGTGGCGGAAAATCGACTGCACTGAAACTGATGGCGAGATTTTGGGACATCAACCAAGGGAAAATCACAATCGGTGGAGAAGACATCTCAAAAATCGAACCAGAAACGCTACTCCAAAGTATTTCCATTGTGTTCCAAGATGTCACGCTATTCAATAATACCGTCCTCGAGAATATTCGGATTGGTAAAAAAGATGCCACTGATGAAGAAGTCATTGCGGCAGCAAAAGCGGCTTGTTGTCATGAATTTGTCGAAAAATTGAGCGAGGGCTACCACACATTAATCGGAGAAAATGGGCATTCCCTTTCAGGGGGCGAGAGACAAAGACTCTCCATTGCAAGGGCTTTGCTCAAAAATGCACCGATTGTCTTGCTAGATGAAGCGACATCATCACTCGACATTCAAAGTGAATCGGCGGTACAATCAGCAATTTCTGAATTGACAAAAGGAAAAACGGTCGTGGTCATTGCCCATAGAATGCGAACAATTGCCGGAGCGAATCAAATTGTTTTGCTCAAAGAAGGCAAAGTTTCTGAACGAGGAACGCACTACGAATTAATGGAGCAACAAGGTGATTATGAAACAATGGTGAATTTGCAAGTTAAGAGTATGAATTGGAAATTGGTATAAGTGGCGGTGCTGTTCACACTAATTCTTTCAAAATAGGAAATTCCAAAAATAAAACAAGGTGGTTGGATACGTCCAAGCCACCTTGTTTTTTTAATTCGTGACTGCTGATTAAGTGAAAGATTCTAAAATCAAGAGATAAAACCTTGAGACTCCGTCTCAAACTCTGCGATTTTTTAAAAAAAATCGAGTAAAACTTTCTTTTTCGCTCACTTTAGTAACTACAAAAATTTTACCTGCAAAGGTTTTTAGTGATTTATGAGAAAAAGCTTGCAGACAGACTAAATAAAAACATTTATAAACGTTGATATAACAACATTTTTATGTTAATCAGCAGTCATTAATTCTTTTTCGGTATCAATTTATTGATCGTATTGTCATGGTGAACCGCCGTAAAAATCAACCGCCCGATATGAAGCAACGTCGCAACTTCATTATCTGCCCACTTTCTTTCCGCCGTACAATCCTCTAAGCCCAAAATCAAATGCTCCGAATTTTCTTTCAAAGATTCCACCATAAATAGAGACCGCACCTTTTCTTTTTCTAACATATCGACAATCGCTTGGTCTGGAATGGAGTGAATATCATTCGTATAAAATACACCATTTTCATCTGCTTGGTCTAACATTTTCTTCAAATCTTTATTTTCCACAGACAAATTCAAATCTTCGGCAGTCCCCTCTCTCACCCATTTGAAACGGTTTTCATACGAATTGCCGATGTCTGTCATTTCAAAAACATAACAACGATCCACTTTGTACAAATTCCCCAAATACATCAAAATGGCAGAAATTGAAGTACTCAAATCTTTCGTTTCATACAACAAATTCATCACCGATGAGATCACCATAGGATTGACATTTAGCACTTTAAATTCCATATTTTCAGGATTAGACAACTCGTGTTTCCCTGTTTGTCCAGTCAACTCTTCTGAATACAATTTGTATCCATTTTTCCCCGTTTTTTTGATATCGTATAAGGCAATATCAGATTTTTTATACAATTCCTCATACGTTGTGCCATCTTTTGGATACATAGAAATCCCCACACTTGCAGAGATGGAGTAACTTTTGTTATGATCCTCGCTACTGAAAGTTTTCGACAAAATGTTACAAATGAGTTGTGCCTTATCGAAAACGATTTCCATATCTTCCACATTTCGCATCACAATGATAAATTCATCGCCACCAATTCGCCCCAAAACATCTTTTTGTCTGATTGTCACTTCTGAAATGCCATCTATTTTTTTGCCGTGGACATGACCTAAAATATCTTTCGTACGGAAACAACTCCGAAGGTCATTTGCAATGTCACTGAGTACCAAATCGCCAAAATGATGCCCCAAGTTGTCATTGATCGTTTTAAAATTATCAATGTCTACGATGAAAAATGCGTGGGTTTGATCCTTTTGCAAACGCAACATGCGATTGGCTTCATGGTGTGTCGTCATTTTATTGTAAAAATGAGTGAGTAAATCTGTTTTTGCTTGTTCTTCTAGTATTTTTTGAGAGTGAATATTCGTCAATTTCCCAACAACAGAAATGGGTTGGTTGCAACTATTGCGAATGAAACTATAATTCACTTTATACCACTCAAATTCACGATCACTGTCATTTGTGAAATAACGCAACTCAACCGATTTTTCAAGACCGATTTCAATACAATGCATCAATTCTTTATGGATATATCGATCTTCTACATGGATTTTGTCGATTCGCAAAAAGGATTCGATATAATTTTCAAATACTGAGGTTTCACCAAAAATATCATTTTTATTTCCGAGCAGATTGAGTATATTCGTTTTCAAGTCAATTCTAAATAAAATATCATCTGTAAGCTCCGTCATTTTGTGAAACAAAACCCGCTCCATATGTAATTTGTCGTGTATGTAATTTCGTTGGCTCAAGCTTTTTAAGTTGGTGTAAAATAATTTTTCACCCGTCTCTGAAGTATCAGCTCGTCCATACAGTCGCACCCATTTTTCGATATTCCCTTTTGTTTTCATGCGAAATTCAATATCCACGACTTCATTGTGTGAAAAATTTTCGTAAATTTCTGCCATGACCCAAGTGAGATCTTCTTCTGCAATGAAATCTTTTAATAAGTATTTTTTGTTCTCATTCGCCGATTCTTCTGCCTCGTCTATGCCCAAAATTTTGTAATGTTCTCCATTTGCATACGTAATCGACAATTCATTTTCGATGTCCATCACGACAATTCCGCTCGGCAATTTGTCCGCCAATTCTTTGAAACTGATTTTCTTTTCGCCAATGACTTCTGTGGCTTTGTTGAAGATATAGTGAACGATTCCCTCTTCACTGCTTGCACATATCCCAACGAAACTAATCTCAACAAAAGTACCATTCAACGCTTTCAAATATAAAATGCCCTCGGATTTTCCATGGTTTTTATTGTCTTCCTTGACACGCTCTTTGAACTCTTCATAATTATGATGGTCGCTCGCCAATTGTTTGAGGCTTTCAATTTTCATTTCGGCATCAATTTTCAAAATCTGTCTTCCCATTTTGTTAATGTAAAGTATTTTTGAATCTTCTATCGTTGAGACGATAATCCCATTCGGTATGTAATTCATCGTGTTGTAATCCATAAAATCCTCACCCTCTGCATGAATGATGCCATTTGTAAAACACATATTATCTGTTATTAGATTAAATTGTACTTTATATATTTGTATATTTCTTAAAAAATATTTGCAATTACTGTAATTATATACTAAATCCCAACAAAATACAAGCAATTTTCATATAAAAATAAATAAAATTTTACAGTGACTTTCGGTAAAACTGCCCATTTCTCATACACAGGAAACTCCCTTTCGATTACACGAAATAATGGTCATACCCTTTACTTCGGGCAAACAAAAAACAGGAGAAAGTTTCCTCCCTCCTGTTTTGATTGATACTAAATAGTATTGAAAAATTATTTTACTTCATTTACAAGTTCTGCATTTGCTAAGAAAGCTTTTGCATTTTCCATAGTAGTGCTTGCCATTGCATTCAATGCTTCTTCAGTCAAGAATGCAAGATGTCCTGAAATCAAGACTTTGTCGCTTGCCAACAAACGTACCAAAGTAGGATCTTTGTCAGGGTTGTTGCTGTTATCTTCAAAGAAGTATTCGTGTTCTTTTTCACAAACATCCATACCAACAGCGAAGAATTTGCCTGCTTCTACTGCATCAGCAAGGGCTTCAGAGTCAACAAGACCACCACGAGAAACGTTGATCAAAGTCACGCCATCACGCATTTTTCCGATTGCTTCTTTGTTGATCATGTGTTTTGTTTCAGGCATCAAAGGACAATGCAAAGAAATGACATCAGATTGAGCGTACACTTCATCCAAAGTTACATATTTCAAATCAAGATTTGGATTTGGGAATGCATCGTATGCAATGATATTCATTCCGTATCCTTTTAAGATGTTGATCATACATTGGCCAATTTTTCCAGTACCGATGATACCAGCAGTTCTGCCATGCAAAGCATAACCGTCCAAACCAACGATATTGAAGTTGAAATTCACTGATCTTTGGTATGCCAAGTGAGATTTTCTAACGACTGCCATCAAAAGAGCAGCACCTTGTTCTGCAACAGATTCAGGAGAATATGCAGGCACACGAAGTACAGGCATTCCACATTCTTTTGCAACAGATAAGTCTACGCTATCAAACCCTGCACAACGGAGCAACAACACTTTGATTCCAAGTTCTTTCAATTCACGAACAGCTTCAGCTGGAATGTGGTCATTTACGAAAGAACAAGTCGCATCGTGACCTGCTGCCATTTTTGCAGTTTCAGCCGTCAATCTTTCGTTGAAAAAAGTGATTTCATATCCGTATTTTTTTACAGCTGGCTCAAACGCACTTACCCAATAATCTTTTGTGTCAAAAAAAGCAATTTTCATTTTAAATCCCTCCATTAATCGTGTTGAAATAGTTATGGTTTTGCGATATGCCATTACGTAGCGTATCGTAGAAATGACAAAATCTTGAAATTACAACTCTTCTTTCCATCAAAGTTTTCAGACCTGTAATTTAACAGATATTGCCTTTCTTTTCACAATCCTATAATAATATATTTTCTTAATTTTGTCAAGGGATTTCCGCATTTTTCATGGGACAAATCTTATAAAATATCGAAAATGCTATTTTTACAATTATTTTCCATAAAAAAGTTGTATATCTCGTATAATCAAAGGATTTATCTCTTGATTTTCATTGAAATTTAGACTATACTAAACAAAAAGTTTTCAAGAAAAAAACAGGAGGCAATGCATATGATTCAAAAAATAGACCACATGGTCATCACCACGAAAAATCCAGCAGCAATCATTTCTTTTTACGAAACAATCGGATTTCTATCTCGTGAACAAAACAACAGAATTGAGTTATTTGTTGGCGATTTCAAAATCAATGTGCATACACTCGGACAGGAGCTTCTGCCTTGTGCCAAAAATGTGCAAATCGGGTGCAATGATTTTTGCTTTGAAGTCGAAGAAAGGATCGAGCAAGTTTACGATTCATTGCTTGAAAATGGTGTGCCACTCGAGTCAGAAATTGTGACAAGACACGGTGTGCGTGGGCAAATGAAGTCGATATACTTGCGTGATCCCGATGGGAATTTGATTGAACTTTCGTCGTATGAGCTTAAGTAATCTCCGAAAATCTTGGCACTTAGGTTCTCGGTGGTTGCCTTAAAAAACTACCCTCACCAACTCGAAAGTAGTGGGGGTAGTTTGGGAGTTCACATTTTTTCACTTTTATTTTTTACTTCTTTACTTCTTTACTTCTTTATTTTTTCTCTTTTTCACGTTTTTCAATGACTTTTTTCTGAATCTCCATTGGCATTTCTTCGTAGCGTTCAAAGTGGTGCGTATACTCGCCACGACTTTGTGTCATCGAACGTAGATCAGTTGCATACTTCCGCAATTCTTGTGTAGGCACTTCAGCTACGACACATTTTTTACTACCAACTGCGTCCATACTCAAAATGCGACCACGACGTTTGTTGATATCCCCCATGATGTCACCCATGTAGCTTTCAGGAATGATGACTTCGATGTGTTCAATCGGCTCAAGCAACGTTGGTTTCGCTTGTGGAATCCCTTCTTTGAATGCCACACTCGTTGCCATTTTAAACGCCATTTCAGAAGAATCGACAGCGTGATACGACCCATCTACGAGTGTCGCTTTGAGTCCCACCACAGGATACCCCGCAAGCACACCAGAAAGCACCGCTTCTTGCAAGCCTTTTTCGACTGCTGGGAAGTATTGTTTCGGCACAGAACCACCAAATACTTTTTCCACGAATACGAACGGCTCTGACATATCGCCACTCGGTTCAAATTCAATCACGACATCGCCAAATTGCCCATGACCGCCCGATTGTTTTTTGTACTTTCCACGGATTGACGTTTTCGTTTTGATCGTTTCACGGAAAGGAATGATCGCCGGAACGAGTTCCACATCAATTTTATATTTCGTTTTCAATTTATTGATCATAATTTCAAGTTGTTGTTCACCCACACCTGAAATTAAGGTCTGTTTCGTTTCTTTATCGACACGCACTTTCAACGTCACATCTTCTTCTGTAATTTTTGAAAGGGCAGAAGAAAGCTTATCTTCATCGCCTTTTTTCGGCACAATCGCCATCGAAAGTACGGAGCTTGGCAATGCAATTGGCGGAATGGAAATCGGATATTCTTTCGTCGCCAACGTATCTTGCGTGGAGGTTTTGGCAAGTTTTGCCAACGCACCAATGTCACCTGTAGCAAGCTCTGTCACTTCGATTTGCTCTTTTCCACGCATCACATATAGATGAGCCACTTTTTCCACGGCATCTTTTCCTACATTATAAATGGTGCTACCTGTTTTCAAACTGCCTGTCATCACACGGAATAAATTCAGTTTTCCAATGTATGGATCGGCAATCGTTTTGAATACCACTGCTGAAAAATGACTGTCCTCTGGACTGCACATCACCATATCACCATCGGCATTGAACGCTGGAAATTCTTTTTCCGTTTTGATAGCAGGAGCTGTGAAACGAACGACCGTGTTCATCAAAAGTTTGACACCCTCACCAAGCGTTGCCGAGCCACAAAGTACAGGAGCAATCGTATGATTAGCGATTCCATAAAGCAAGCCATCGTAAATTTCTTCTTCGGTAAGCTCCACATCATTGAAGAATTTTTCCATCAATTCGTCACTGCTTTCTGCTGCAACTTCGACGATCATCGAACGCAACACTTCCACTTGGTCAAGCTTATCCGCAGGGATTTCACAGCGGTGCAATTTGCCATCGATTCGCTCTCTGGCATCCCGTTTGATGACGTTGATGAAACCGATAAATTCGCCTTTTTCATTTTTATATGGAATTTGCAAAGGAGCCACTGCCATACCAAAATGGGCTCTGAGTTCTGCAATTGTTTTCTCAAAATCTGCATTTTCATCGTCCATATGATTGACGAAAAACATACGAGGCATATGCATTTCTTCTGTATATTCCCACGCTTTTTCCGTTCCCACTTCGACACCCGATTTTGCAGAAACCATAATCACGCCCGTATCGGCTGCACGCATTGCCAATTTGACTTCGGACACAAAATCGAAATATCCAGGGGTATCAATGAAATTGATTTTCGTATCTTTCCATTCTACAGGAATGATAGATGTATGAATCGACACACCTCTTTTGACTTCTTCTGCATCGTAGTCACTTGTGGTATTGCCGTCAGTTACTTTTCCAAAACGCTTCGTCGCACCTGAATAAAATAGTGCCGCTTCTGTATAGGTGGTTTTTCCCGTTCCACTATGCCCTAGCAAAACTACGTTACGTACTTCATCTTTACTGTAATTTTTCATGTTATCTACCTCCAAAATCTTCTTAAATTGAAAATGAACGTTGTGTGCCAAATAAATTATGTTATTTGTACATAGTATACTTTCTACACCAAACGTTTTATATCCTTTATTTCAAACAGAAAAATTTATTTTTGATAGATATTACACTTTTTTATATTATTTGTGCTTATTTCCATTTTTATTTGGTTATTTTGTACATAATTAGTAGTTGAGTGCCACCGAAAGAAAGTCTTTTGCCTGTTCGAGTTGTTGGGTCGATGCAGGAATGCCAATGACACCTGTCCCCATAAATCGATAAGTTTTGCCGAGATTCGTCTGACTTCCCACCAAAAGTCCCACTGGAATTGGATTTGTCATCTCTTCTAGTGACTCTGGAAATACCTCAATTACCACTTCTTCCGTCGGTGTTTCGTAACGAGCTTCTTCTAATATATCCAACACGTCCTTATCGATATAGCAGAAGTATGGCTCATACAACGCAATCTCCTTGTCCGACAAACAATCACGCAAATCGTAAAAGAAATTAGAATACGCAAGCGAAAAAAATGTGTCTTCTTCAGCTGCAATCGTGTCCGCTGAACCCGTTGCAACGAGTGCCACCAATTTTTGTTGGCTTGCCATACCCATCATATCTTGTGAATCACTCGTAAAAAAAAGTGTGTCATCTAAGACGATTTCTTCTTTTTTTAAGTCCACTTCAAATTGCTCAGCGTAAAAGTCAGTCAAGTAATTTCTTTCGTTTTCATTGGCAATGACATTGATAAACAAGCCGTAAAAATGTGTGTCTTTTTTCGTGACAACCGTTTGTATGAGACTACCCAGCAACACCACCATGACGACGACAAACACAAAATGGAATTTGTAATAGTAGTAGATATGGTTAAATTTTTGGGCATTCGTCATTCCCTCTGTATTATTTTTCAATTCTGCAATTTCTTTTTTAATCAAATTCATGGATGATTCCCTCTCCTATTATAGCAAAAACGCAATAGTATCCCTTAAAAATCATGGTCGAGTATCGACTCCGCTAGTCTTTTTTCAGCATATGCCCTTGCTGTCAATAGCAATATGAGTAATATTTTTTTCAGCGTCTCATCCTCGACAGTTTGTACGATTTCGAGTTCTTGCAACAAGCTTTCTCGCCCACCATTTGCCGAAGTTTTCATATTTTCATACGTGGCTTGTTGTATTTTTGTGACACAAATATAGACTTGAGTAATTTTTTCCGTATTCGAGTCTTGTGCCGTCGGAAGAATCGGCGACAGAAGTGTTTCAATGTCTCGAATTGAAAGAATCGACTTGAGGTGGTAAATGATAATCAGCAACATGATATGGGTTTTCGTATATTTTTTTTTGACTGGTGGTGGTAAAATTTTCGCTTTCGTGTAGTTGTTGATCATCGTTTTCGTTAATATTTTGTCATGGTCATTTCTTTTATAACTTTGCAAGACTTGATCCATAAATGTCGTGACTTGATCCATGTACAAATCTATGTTTGGAATTTCACTTTCTTCTATTATAATGGAATCGACATTGCTATTTGCATATTTTTCTATAATTTCTTTTACGGTTGCACTCACTTTTTTCACCTCGTATTTTTATATCATTCATATATTGCTATTTTAAAAAGAAAAGACCTTGAGGCTCTGCCTCAAACTCCGCCAGCTTTTGAAAAAGCTGGATCAAAACTTTATTTTTGTTCGCCTTAGTGTTTAAAAGATTTTATATTTTTAGCAATATTTAATTGGTATCTCAATAGTATCATACTCTATTCAACATCTCTAACTATAAGTATACATTATTTTTGATGGTGTGGCAATAAAAATTTTAGACCGTATGAAATTCTAATCGTTCGCTATGCCTATTTCAAAAAGATTTTCACTTTTTTCAATATTTTTGAAAATTCCTCTTGCAAATATATATACTATATGGTATGATACGTATATAACAAGATATGGTTATGAATACTACATGTCGAATGAGGAGTGATTTTTATGGAATTGGTAATGAATAAATATTTTTATGGGCTTAGAGAACCGATGAGTGCTGCCACTCATTTTTTGGCTTTTTTGTTAATGATACCCACCTTCGTTTTGTTGGTGGCAAAGGGTGCAACTTTTGGCTCCACACAAGCCACGATTGGGTATACAGTATTTGGCTTGTCCGCCCTACTGCTCTATGCTGCGAGTACAATTTACCACGCTTCGACAGCATCAAACGAAACGAACGAACTCTTGCGACGTATCGATCATATGATGATTTTCGTACTCATCGCTGGAAGTTACACGCCTGTTTGTATCGTTGCCCTTGAAAAAAGCCAAGGGTTGACTTTATTGGCAGTCGTTTGGGGCGTTGCTGCAACTGGTATTTTGATGAAATTATTTTGGTGGTCGGCTCCACGTTTTATCAGCACACTTTCTTACGTGATGATGGGTTGGCTTGCACTATTTGTGTTTCGTCCACTCGTCCAAGCCGTTGGTTTTTCGGGCATTTCTTTACTTTTACTCAGTGGGATTTCTTATACCGTTGGTGCTGTGATTTATGCGACGAAAAAACCGAATTTCAATTTTAAGTATTTCGGATTCCATGAAATTTTTCATGTGTTCGTGATGGTTGGAACTGCTTTTCATGTACTATTTGTATGTATTTCTTTGTGATGTAGTGCTTCAATTATATTTCGTATCAAAAAAAGAAGGTAGATTATTTTTTCCACCTTCTTTTTTGTTTTGCTTTATTTTGTTGTAACTAGTTTCCAATCCTTGAAATTGACATCGTATCGATACCGTGGATTCCCAAAAACGATATCTTCTGGCAACTCCACACGTTCATTATTGATATACACCATATGCCCCATCGTGAAAATTGGAAATTTATAAATCTCATTATTTTCTAAGATTTTCAGTTCTTTTTCAATTTCAGCTTTTTCTACCGCATCTTCTGTCGCCAATAATTTTTCGACCAATTCATCAAATATTGCTTTCTCGCCCCACACTTCTTTATGAAGCAGATTAGAAGAATGATATTCCGTGTACCACTCCGACATGTCAAAAGCCGAAAGCCCTTTCAGTCCAACGTCGTAATTATCAAATTCTTCAGTATACAAATTCCCAAACGGAATGAATTCAATTTGAAATCCAACTGCTTCTAAATAATCCCCAACGAGTGACATAAACCGTTCAGACGTTTCGTCTGTATAATAATCAAGCAAAACGAGTGGTCTATCAAAATCATACTCTGCCTCAAGGAGAAGTTCCCTTGCACGTTCAGGGTTATAAGACAAATCCACGACATCATCTATCCCATTTTCCTCTTGCCACTCCATCGCATCGGAGAAATTCCCGATACTAAAATACGTACCTAGCACAACACTCTTAAAATCAATGGCATTGACGATTGCATTTCTGACTCTCACATCGCCCATAATCGGATCAACTTCCCCATCTTTCATAATATTGAAAACGAAATATCGGTAAAAAGTGCTATCGACTTTGTACTCTTTGGCAAAACTCATTCCACGATAATCAAATAAATCGTATGCATCATTCGTGTCAAAATAATCAAAATCTTCTATATCATAATCGGTATGAAATAAAATTGAGCTGATGTAGGGCGGTTCTCCGCTGTAATTTTCGTTGTAGATATACGTCAGGCTATCTGCGTCGGTGCGTTCTGCAAATCGATACATTCCACTGACGACAGGGTCTTGCCAATACTCGTGTTCCTCATGCTCGTTTGACGGCACCTCCCCTAGTACATGTTCTGGCAATATCGAAAATTGAGCCAGCACTTTTACGAAAACACCTATCGGATTATTCAATGTAATCGTCAATTTTTGACCATCCGCTACGATTCCTATAATTTCATCTGCTTCGCCATTTTTAAATTCTTCACTACCCACAATCGCATCGAAAGCACTTGCAAAAATCGATCCCACTCGCACCCAACCGAACGTAGATTCAATGCTAAATTTCACATCTTCTGCGGTGATGGTCTCGCCATCTGACCACAACTGATTTTCTTGCAAAATAAATTCATACGTCAGCCCATCATCTGAAATGGTGTACGATTCTGCTAAGTCCGGCTTGACTTCCTCCGTTGCTGGATCGGTAGTAAATAAAGAACGAAAAATCAAACTTGTGACAAAAGTCGTCGAATTGAACCACGGTGTGACAGAATCATTGTTTGAAAAATCAGTTTCGACATTGATTTTCAACACCATATCACTATCTGGTCTCGCCTCACTGCTTGCACAAGACGTCATAAACACCATCAGAACTGCCAACATTATATGTACTATTTTTTTGAATTGCGTGCTGTATTTTTTCATATTGAATACTCCCATTCGATTTAAAGCAACCTTTCATCTAGTACATTTTCTTGCTCTATTCCTTGGCTCAATAATTCTCGGTTTTTTTTCGCTTTCATTTCCACTTTATTTTTGTACATTTCTTCATCAGCCGCATCGAATATTTCTCTCAGTGTCAAGGAATGTTTCGTTTCAGCTCTCGAAATAAAATACCCCGCCGCACAAGAAAGTGCAAAGGTTGATTGTCCCGTTTTGTTGTACTCTTCAAGTAAAATATCAACTTCATTCAAATAAAGTTGTACTTCTTTTTCTTCACAAGCTGAAAAATATGCCATAAATTCGTCACCGCCATAGCGACCAAGAAAAATTTCATAAGGAAGAATCGTTGCCGCTTTTTTGAGTTGGTCAGCAAAAGCAACTATCAAGCGATCGCCTGCGATATGCCCTTGTTCATCATTCGTTTTCTTTAAGTCATTTAAGTCAAAGATGATGATTGCAACTTCTTTTTCAGTTGGCACATTGCCTTCCAAAATTTCTTGACATTTCGACCGATTGTAAAGACCTGTCGAGACATCGAGAAGCATTTCTTTCGATAATTTTTTATTTTTTTCCAACTCTACAGAGACTGCAAAAAGAATGCGTATCATCAAAAGCACGATTATGACAACAATAGCAACGATAATTTGTTCGATTGTCTTGATTAAATTTGCTGTGTTTTCAAGGGTGACATTCATCAAGTACATGGTGTCAAAGGAAATTTCATAATTTCTCTCACTCACTTGAAAAAAAACAATTCTGACATCAGTTTCCCTAAACTCATATACCGCCTCTTCAAAAACGTACAACTCCTCAATGAACTCACCCACCAGTTTTTTCATCTCTGGATCAGTTCTAAAATATTTCTGGTCATTCACAATCGTTTCTAATTCCTGACTGTAACCCTTTAATTCTTCCAATATTTTTGTATCAGTCGTGCCTTCGAGTTCTAGTTTTGAGACTCTTTGCACACCCGCATTTATTTTTTCAGAAAACTCAATTGCAGACTGTTCTACTTTCAAAATTTGGTTTTGATGTACCATGTACAAACCCAAAACGACCAGTGAACATAAAAAAAGAATGATCAACACTTTATAAATGTCCCATTTTACTGTCCGAAATAACTTCATACATTTACACCTCATCCGTCTTACTTCTTACAAAAAATATCACCGTTGTGTCCACTCTTATTTTACACCTTTTCGCAATAAAATTCAATACCGTATCCTCGAAAACATTTACTAAAATTTATGCGAAGTAGTGAATGCATTTGGAAATAATTACATACAGATTCAAAAATGATGGGGTCTATCAAAATTTGAAGCTACTGCGGTTGCGGAACAAGTCCTTGCTATTTAGATACAAAAAAGGCTTGACATCTGCCTAAACAGTCGCAAGCCTTTTTTTATCATTTAAGGTGATTTTTTTTAAAATTGAATTTATTGATCAACTCCGTCATAGACATCGCTTGGGAAGAAAGTTGTTCCGTTGCGGCTGCCGATTCTTCGCTAATTGCAGAATTTCCATGAACAACATGAGAAATATTTTCAATCCCCTTGTTGATTTCTGCAATGGCTTGCGATTGGTCACTCGTCGAACGTGTGATATTTGACATATTTTTGACGAAATCTTCGGAATTGTCTGCAACGATTTGTAAATCATGCGACGTTTCATGGGCAAGATTCGTACTCGTTTCTACAAATACTGCCATTTCCGTAATGATTTTCGTCGTATCTTGTACGGCATCTGAAGTCTTCATCGATAGATTTCGTACTTCGTCGGCAACAACTGCAAACCCTCGACCAGATTGCCCTGCTCTTGCGGCTTCTACTGCTGCATTGAGTGCCAAAATATTCGTTTGGAATGCCACTTCTTCAATTACCTTGATGATCCTCTTCACTTCGTCACTATGGTCTTTGATGCCTTGGACGTTGACTGCAAGGTGCTTCATCTTGTCATTGTTCATCAAAATATCTCTTGCCAAACTACTTGCATAATCGGAAATTTTACCTGAATAATTCGCAGTTTCTTTGATTTCATCATTTACTTTTCCAATCAAGGCATTGAGATCTTGAATATTTGAGGCTTGCTCTTGCGAACCCGATGCAAGTGTATTTGCACCATCAGATACGTTGCGAGTGCCTTGCTCCACTTCACCTACAGATCGTTTCAATTGCCCAAGAGAATCCGTCATCAACTCCACAAAATTTTCCATTGAAGTGTAAATCGGTTCAAAATCTCCATGATATTCTACGTCATCATTGAGTTGAATTTTCCCGTCAGCAAAATCGCTCAAAGTTTCGCTAATATGCGTGATATAGCCAAACAAAGTTTGCACCATCGCACGAATATCGTCCACCAATGCCCCCATCTCATCATTGGAATCAAACGCCAATTCACTGCGGAGATTCCCTTCCGATACGTCATGCATATAATTTTGAATCAACTTCACAGGACTCAATTTTTTATGGATATACCTTGCATTCAAAATAATACCAATGATGAAACAAATGATTTGCAAGATGGTCAACGAAACGACCACCAAACCAGAACGTTGTTCAAAATCAGAGTAATCCATTGCCGAAATGAGTCGCCAGTTCGTATTCTCAACGCTCGAAACTCCGCCGAGTCGCTTCACACCACCAGTGGTATATTGAATGATTGCCCCCGTAGGATTATCTAATTCTTGTAGCAATTCCTCCCCCGAATACGTGATGGAATCAATATTTACATTAGAAGATACGGTGCCAGGATACACCAATAAGTTGCTATTTTCATCGATAATATACGTCGTTCCAGAAGTGCCAAATGTCGTCGGAGTGACAAATCCAGAAACTTTTTCTACTAACAAGTCGAGTGCAATCAGCCCCACAGCCTTGCCATCATTTCCAATGACTGGGTGGGCAATCGTAATCGTTGTATTGCCTGTAATTGCATCTTGGTACGCATTGCTCACGACAGGTCTGTTTTCTGTAATTGCAACGTAATAATTTGCATTTTTTAGTGAAAAATTAGCCCCACCCGTCGAAAATTCACTATTGAATACGTTGTCACTTTCAATGCTACCAACGAACACATGTAATATCGTATCGCTATACGCATCGGCAATGGCACCAAGCTCCGCTGCCACAAGGGCATCTTCTATACGGTCAGTTCTGATACCGATATCATCGATATCACTCAAATAATCTTTGATCACTTTATTGCCCGACAAACCGACTGTCATATCAATGTATCGTTGCAATTGTTGTTCGACTTCGCCCGAAAGTCTCGTAATGACCTCAGACATATATTGTTTTTCGCCTTTTTCAATGCTATAACTTACCCAATACGCAATGTTTGCAATGACGATAACATTGACAATTACAAGCATCATCGTCACATTTTTGATCACATCAAAGGTAAGTGAATTCGTTTTTTTCTTAGTACTTCGATTTTCCTTTTCCTTCATCTTATTTTTTATATTCATCATAACCTTATCCCATTTCTTAAATCGTTATTTAAGTATAAGTAACATTTCTCGAATTATAAAATGAGTGCATTTGGGAAACTACAAATCAATACGCACGTCCCCAGTAAAGCATAGACGTCGCTTTTTTTCCACAACATACACAACTATCTGAAATTTCTTCTTGTACAAATGGTACACAACGGCTCGTTGCCCCTGTTTTTTCTTTGACCATATCTTCACAAGCTTGATCGCCACACCACATTGCTTTTACAAAACCAGGTGTCTCATCAAGTATACCGCTCATTTCCTCTAGTGTTTTTGCCACAAACGTTTTACTGTCACGGCGATTCATCGCTTTTTCTAGCAAAGTTGCTTGAATGTCATCAAGAAGAGCTGGAATTTTTTCTTCCAATTCATCAAGAGAAATCGTGATTTTCTCACTCGTGTCACGTCTTGCCACAACACATTGATTTTTTTCAATGTCTTTTGGCCCAATTTCCAAACGCAGTGGCACACCTTTCATCTCGTATTCGCTGAATTTCCAGCCCGCAGATTTATCAGAATCATCGATTTTCACTCGACAAAGTGCTTGCAAGCGTTTTTTAATCACATCACATTTTTCAAGTACACCCTCTTTATGTTGGGCAATCGGAATCATGATGACTTGTGTCGGTGCAATTTTCGGTGGCAAAACGAGGCCACTATTGTCGCCATGTACCATGATAATTCCGCCAATCAAACGTGTCGATACACCCCAACTCGTTTGGTGTACGTGTTGCAATTCATTATTTTTATCCGCAAATTGAATGCCAAACGCTTCAGCAAATCCATCGCCAAAATTATGAGATGTCCCTGATTGTAGGGCTTTTCCGTCGTGCATCAAACTCTCAATCGTATACGTTGCCTTCGCTCCTGCAAAGCGTTCTTTTGCTGTTTTTTCCCCTTTTATGACAGGAATTGCAAGGCACTCATGACAAAAATCAGCGTATACATTGAGCATTCTGATCGTTTCTTCTTGTGCATCTTCTTCTGTTGCATGAGCCGTATGGCCTTCTTGCCACAAAAATTCAGTCGTACGCAAAAAAGGACGTGTCGTTTTTTCCCAACGCACCACAGAACACCATTGGTTATATAATTTCGGCAAATCACGGTGTGACTGTATGATTTTTGCATAATGCTCACAAAATAGCGTTTCAGAAGTTGGACGTACACAGAGACGTTCTTGCAATTTTTGATCGCCACCGTGTGTCACCCATGCCACTTCAGGAGCAAATCCTTCAACGTGGTCTTTTTCTTTTTGCAACAAACTTTCAGGAATGAACATCGGCATATATACATTTTCATGTCCAGTTTCTTTGAACCTACGATCCAATTCTTGCTGAATCAATTCCCAAATCCCATACCCGTAGGGGCGAAGAATCATGCACCCTTTTACCGTAGAATAATCTGTGAGATCTGCTTTTTTCACTACATCTGTATACCATTGCGGAAAATCCAGCTCCATGTCTGTAATTTCTTCCACTAACTTTTTATCTTTTGCCATTTCCATTTCCTCCCAAAGTGTTGATTTTTACTCACTCATTCTCAATCTTCAAAATCGTACTCCATGTCATCATGGTCACTATCATCTTCAAAATCATATTCAAATTCTGTATCAAATCCATGATCGTAGTCCAATTCAGATTCACCAATGCCATGTGCACTCAAAAAGTTTTTGCACATTGGATAGTCAACACCCAATATTTTCAAGAATATGAGGACAGCCGATGCAAGAAACATCAAGCCACCAAGCCCTCTTGCGAATTTGCGTGTTTTTTTCGGGATACTTGCCCCCAACAAAACGCCAAATGACACCATACAAATTTTCACCATTGCAATGTCTTGCCACTTTACCTCAATCATAAATTCATCTAAAAACGATTTCATCTTTCCCATTTCTGTATCCTCCTCATTGTTTGCTTATTAGTGTCTTATATTGTAATTTCCATTATGTTAGAATTTCCTAAAATAACAGTAAATTCTCAAAGCTATCTTGGTACATTTCTAAAAACTTTTCATATACCGTTAGACGACTACTCCAAAGAGATGCCTCCGAAATATTGCCCCCTGACATCTCTGTACTGATTGCAGATTGGAATATATTTTCGTAGCTATATGTATCGTCCATCGTCGGTGTCGTGTAGTAATATTCCCAAGGCAATGCATGGTATTCGTCTTCCATGGTGTCCATATAAAAGCCTAAGCATTGCAACTCTATATAGGTAGATTCTCGTGCATCGATGCTATGGATTGCCACTGTTTGCTCAAATTCACGACCGTAGCAGTCAACACCTTTGACGAGCAAAATCGGAATTTCTTTCGTCGATTCTTCTGCATATTCAATGGAATATTCACCAATCACATCAGAATAATAAATCTTATTGCCAACCGACTGGACACCACTTGTACTGCTATTTGAGATTGTGCCAGTTGAAACACCCAAGTCTCGCCCCGTCACACTTTCCGCTAACATTCCAAGAAATGTTGTCATCTCATCAAGTCCAGACGTTTGCGTAGTGCTTGTCGTACTTGTTGTGATTGTGCCTGTATTTTGAAATATTGTCTGTAAATCCATATACACGTCTCCTTTATTCTAAAATTTCATATGAAAAATCATTGCCCGCACCCTCGAAAGTGAACTTTTCTGCAACTCCGCTAGTGGCTATGACTTTGCCATCATTTGTTACGAAAACGACTTCCACTCCCTCCATTGTAGAGAGCAATTTCTTTGATTCCTCAAGCCCCAAAACGAATAATGCTGTAGAGAGGACATCGGCTTCAATACCACTTTTTGAAACAATCGTCACTCCAAGCAAGTCAGAATCGGAAGGTCTTCCTGTTTTCACATCTAAAATGTGGTGGTACATCTTACCGTCTTCTTCAAAGTACCTCTGGTATCCACCAGAAGAAACGACAAAACGGTCTGCAACTCCCAAAACACCTACGTAATCACTTGCATCCAAAGGGTTTGCCACAGCAATTTTGAACGCTTCGCCATTTGGTTTTTTACCAATGGTTGAGATATTTCCGCCGAGAGAAAAGAGTGCATTTTCGACACCTTGTGCATGGAGATATTCCGTCACCACATCGGCAACGTAGCCTTTGGCTATGCCCCCGAAATCGAGTGCCATTCCCTCTTTTGCTAGTGTCACTGTCAGATTTTCCAAATCCAACACAATATCTTCATGAGAAATGAGAGGCAATACCGCTTCAATTTCTGCCTGAGATGGTACTTTTTTCTCTTCTGCTCCAGTGAATCCCCACAGAAAAACGAGCGGAGAAATGCCAGAATGAAATGCTCCGTCAGTCGCTTTTGTCATCTCAAGTCCATACGCTAAAATCGACAGCGTTTCCTGAGAAATCGGTATCGGCTCACCAGAAGGATTGCGGTTGATTTTTGCGACTTCGCTATCTTCTATTGTGACAGAAAATAGCCGTTCGAGTCGTCTAATTTCTTGCTCAATCTCAATGAGCATCGAGTCGCCATCGTCCTTAGTATAAATCGAAAAATCCATCAGTGTATCCATCGCAAACGTCATCATCTCATACGGTGTATTCGCTTTTGACTGCACATTTTGGTACAGAGCAAAACCGAAAATACAGCAAATGAGTAAGACAAGCATTATTTTTTGCCTTGCTGAATTTGTTTTTACATTTTTCAAATCGGACGGTGTACGTTCCATAATCGTTTCCTTTGTAGTCATCTCTAGTCGCTCCCACCTAATTATAGAACGATACTAATATTATAAGAAATTTTTTCGCCTTTGTCAATGGGTATGCAAAATCTTGTCAAATTTTTGATAGGTTTATGACAAATGTGGCTAAATTTTGTCTGAAGTATTGACATTCACAAAAAAAATGGTATAATAGAATCAATACGTTGATGAGGACAGTAGTACTTTCGATGCGTCCAGAGAGCGGTTGTTGCTGGGAATACCGTCGCTACAAAGATATGAAGACTACCTCGGAGTGACTCTCATACAGTCCGCTGATTGCGTTACCGTCATAATGAAGTGGTTTTTTAACAATAAGGGTGGAACCGCGGGAATTTTCTCGTCCCTTTCCGATACGATAGGAAAGAGGGCTTTTTTTATTGGAAAGCTTTCAATCTCAATGACAAGCGAAAAAGCAAAGGAGTAGAAAATGAAAATTACGTTAAAAGATGGAATTGTAAAAGAATTTGACAGTGCAGTATCAGTCCTTGACATTGCAAAGTCAATCAGCGAGGGCTTGGCAAGAAATGCCTGTGCTGGGATTGTCAATGGCGAGGTGCAAGACCTCCGTTTTATGGTAGAAAGCGATGCAGAAGTTGCCATTGCCACGTTCAATGAGGAGGCTGGAAAAACAGCATTTCGTCATACAACATCTCACATTTTGGCACAAGCAGTATTGCGTTTGTTCCCTGACACAAAAATTGCAATTGGTCCAGCGATTGCCGATGGATTTTACTACGATTTCGACAGAGAACAAGCTTTCACTGAAGAAGATTTGTTGGCAATCGAAGGCGAAATGAAAAAAATCGTCAAAGAAAATATCCCGATTGAAGCGTTCACGCTCCCTCGTGCAGAAGCCATCAACTACATGGAAGAGAGAAACGAGCCATACAAAGTCGAATTGATTCAAGATTTGCCAGAAGATGCAGTCATTTCTTTCTACAAACAAGGTGAATTTACAGACCTATGTGCTGGACCGCATTTGCTCAGCACAAAAGGAATCAAAGCAATCAAGTTGACTTCTGTGGCGGGTGCGTACTGGCGAGGCAGTGAGAAAAATAAAATGCTCTCGAGAATTTACGGGACTTGTTTCCCGAAAGCCTCTGAATTGGAAGCGTACTTGACAATGCTTGAAGAAGCGAAAAAGCGTGACCATAGAAAACTCGGCAAAGAGTTGAGACTATTTGCAATGTTAGACGAAGGTCCTGGATTCCCATTTTTCTTACCAAAAGGTATGGTTTTGAAAAATCTTTTGCTCGATTATTGGCGTGAAATTCACAAAAACGACGGCTATGTAGAGGTTTCTTCACCGATCATGCTAAGCCGTACACTTTGGGAAACGAGCGGTCACTGGGGGCATTACAAAGACAACATGTATACCACCGTCATTGATGAGACCGATTTTGCCATCAAGCCAATGAACTGCCCTGGGGGGATGTTGGTGTACAAGCAAGACATGCATTCATACCGTGATTTGCCAATTCGTATGGGTGAAATCGGTTTGGTGCATCGCCATGAAAAATCAGGGGCATTGCACGGACTTATGCGTGTGCGTTGCTTCAACCAAGATGATGCTCACATTTTCATGACTGAAGAGCAAATCAAAGATGAGATCAGCGGTGTCATTCGTTTGATTGACAGTGTATACAAATTATTTGGATTCCAATACCACATCGAGCTTTCCACTCGTCCAGAAGATAGCATGGGGACAGCGGAAGCTTGGGAAATCGCAACGGCTGGTTTGCGTGATGCACTCGACGAAAATAAAATTGAATACATCGTCAATGAGGGAGACGGGGCATTTTACGGACCAAAAATCGATTTCCACTTACAAGATTCCATCGGCAGAACGTGGCAATGTGGCACGATTCAACTCGATATGCAATTGCCTGAACGTTTCGAGTTGGAATATACCGCAGCAGATGGTAGCAAAAAACGTCCAATCATGATTCATAGAGTATGCTTTGGTTCAGTGGAGCGATTCATCGGTATTTTGATTGAGCATTTTGCCGGACAATTTCCAACGTGGCTTGCACCTGTGCAAGTGAAAGTATTGCCAATTTCAGATAAATTTGCGGAGTATGCGAAAGAAGTTGCCAATACGTTAAATGCATCTGGCATTCGTGTAGAGATGGATCACCGTGCAGAAAAAATAGGGTATAAAATTCGTGAAGCAAGAAATGAGCGAGTGCCTTATATTATCGTAGTGGGTGAGAAAGATTTGGAAGCGAAAAAAGTGTCCTTGCGTAGCCGTGTTGGTGGGGAAGAAGGACAAAAAGATTTGGAAGAAGTTGTGGCACGCATATTGAAAGAGAGTGCGGAGCGTACTTTGGATAAAGTAGTGGAATAAATATAGTTTTTTGGGGACAGTCGAAGGGATTCGGCTGTTCTTTTTTTGGGTTTGGGTTCGGCTTTTCGCCGTTATCATTCGGCGATTCTTGTTTGGGGGTTGCCGTGGGCTGGAGTTTTGGTTCCTTCTCGTCGCTGTCGTTCGCTGATGGTCAAGGGGTTGGTCTCGATTCAAACACCTTATATTCTTCCACGAATTACGTTGTAAAGTTTTGAAAGTCATGTTTCAAAACAAACAACTAAGATTCGTTCCAGAAAATAAGGTGTCTTCATCGAGTTTGGGGGTTGAAATAAGGGCGAACGACGGCGACGATTGAAACGTGTTGGGGGTTTTTTGGGGGTTCGGCTTTTCGCCGTTATCGTTCGGCAACATTGTAGGGGAGGGGTTCCATCCCCTCCCGTTCGGCGGGGGTGTTCGGTAATCCGCCCCCATCACCGCACCAATTCCACCGATTCACCGCAAACAAAAACCACCCCAAGGGAAATGTTTCCCAAAGGGGTGGTTCGTATTTAATCTAGCTTAATGCATTTTTTCGTTCAATGAATCAAGGAATTATTCATCATCTTCGCCATCTTCAACTGTCGGTACAGTTGCAACGTTTTCAAAGTCTGCTTTAGTAAGAATAGTTTCACTACCTGCTGTATTACTTTCTGTAATTGCCAAAGTAGCTGCTTCACCTTTTGCATTTGAGAGAGTAATTGTCAAATCAGTCAAACCAGCAGTTCCAATTGCTGCTTCAATGATAGCATTTGTTACAGCTTGGGTTGCTTTTCCAGAGATTGTCAATGTAATTGCTCCATTCTCATTCTCTACTTTTGCCACTGCAACATCTCCATCTGCTGATGCTACATCTGTTTTAATCGTAAGACTACCACCTAATGCACCACCAGTCACAGATACTGTAATACCATCTGTAGTTACATTATCTACAGGACTTGTAGGCAAAGCTTTATCAGTCAAACCATAATCCGCAACTACAAGAACGTCAGAAGATTTAGTTTCTTCACCCACTGTAGCGATAACTTTCAAGAAAGTACCAGCAGCAGCAGGGTCAGCTACAATGTAAGCAGCAGTGTCGCCATTTGTTGCGATTGCAACCCAACCATCTGCAGCATCTTCAGGATTTTCGATTTTTTCAGTGTCAGCAAATCCAACTGATTCTGGAGCTGCATTAGTTGTGTAGTACCATTGGTAAGTCACATCTGTAATATCACCCTCATCTGTTTTAACTGCTGCTGCAGTCAACACGTCTGTCAAGTCAATATCAGTAGTAACAGTTCCAACAGTATTAGTAGTGATTGTCACACCAACACTTGCAATGTTTGTTACTACTTCTTCCGCTGGCACCGCTACTGCCTCTGCAGCAATACCTATGATTACCGTTCCGCCAGTACCTTCAGATGATGTCATACCTGAAATTTCCTCTTTTGCTTTATCATTTGTTGCCACTGCCACGATATCAAAACCAGCATCCGCTGCAACGATTGTGTAAGTGTTCGCTCCTGTGTCATTTGTAAGCAATGTCCAGTCGCCGTCTTCCGCTCCTGTTGTTCTGCTGTACCAAGTGTAAGTTGCATCAGTTACCACTCCATTTGCACCACTTGCCAAAGGAGTCAATACGCTATCTGTTTCGTATGTTGCTTCTCCTTTTTCAGCAGGTGTGCTAGAAGTTACATCCACTTTTGTGATTGCCTCTGTATTCTCAACTTGAACTGCTGTTGCATTTACACCGTCAACATCTGTTACCAATGTATTTTTTACAGTATTCGCTGCATTGCTTGCTACAACTGTGATGTATTTGCCGATATTATCAGCTACAATTGTGTAAGTATCTACACCACCGTCACTTGCAAGTGCTGTCCAACCGCTGTCTACATTTGCTGCTGTACCTGTGTCACTCACATACCAAGTATATGTCACTTCATCTGTCACTTCACCATTTGCATTTTCAGCCGATGGAGTCAAGACTTTACCTACAGCGTAAACACCTGTTTCATCGCTTGTGATTGTTGCTGTAGTAAGTGCAGCCGTGTTTACAACTTCCACTTTTTCTGTAGAAGTGATTCCATAACTAGTAGCATCTTCTTTATTTGCAGTTGCTTCTGTATCTGTCGCATCATTCGTAACAATTGCCATGATGAATTTGCCGATATCAGCTTTTACTGGTGTATATGACGCATCTGTGCCATTTGCAGAAACTTTTGCCCAACCTGTACTTCCATCATCGCTCACGTACCATTGGAATTCTGCACCCGTTACAACATTGCCATCTGTATCTTTCGCTGTTGCAGTCAACGCTGTTCCAACTTCTCCGTCACCAGCCACTGTTACAGTTTCAATCGCTGCAGTATTTTCTTCCACGATTGCCATTGTATTAGAGAATATTTCTTCTTTTGCTGCACCTTCAACTGATACCATGATGTAAGTTGCTTTTGCATAAGTAGTATCTGTATCTACTGTGTATTCATCAGTATCTGCATCTGTAATTGGTGCCCAATTAGCCGTTGCATCATTTAGTGTAGTTGTCGCAGGAGCATTACCTTCAACTTCACTATAGTACCAAGTATAAGTCACATCTTCCAAATTCTCAGTTTTATTATCTCCATCTGTTGCAGTTGCAGTCAACGTATCTCCGTCCATTGCATATGCTGTTCCTTCAGTATTTTCCAAGTTTACATCATTGACTGCAGCTTTGATTGCCCAAGTTGCACCTGTTGCTGTCAAAGTACCGTCATCTGTAATGTTTAATGATGTATTTGGAATTGCAATTGCAATTGCATCAGTTGATGATGCTTCTGGTTCACCACCTACAGTGATTGTGATTGCACCATCTTCATTTGTTACAGCTTCTTTTACTGTAAATGTCGTACCAGTTGGAGCATTCGTAAACCAAGCACTCACATCATCAGTTGTTGCTACAGCTTTGAAAGTATCGTTTGTCAAAGTGATTGTAATTTCTTCACCTGATTCAAATATTTCACCTTCGATACCTGCGATTTCTCCAACAGCTGCTGCTGATGGTGTTTTTACTTCTGCTTCTGTAATAGCCCAAGTCGCACCTGTTACTGTCAATGCCTTAGCACCATCCAATACTGTATCTGGAATTGTAATTGCCACTGCTCCATCTTTTTTTGCAGTTGGTGTACCTGTTGCAGTCAATGTGATTGTAGTGCCTTCTTCTGCTGCTGCTGTTTTCACTGTAAATGTCAAGCCGTTTGCATCTGTAATCCAAGCTGAAGTTACATCTTGACCTTCTGCAATTGCAGTTACGAAAGTATCATTTGCCAATGTGATTTCAATGTCCACACCTTGTGTAAGTGCAGTTCCTGCTTCACCTGTGATTGTTCCAGTAGTTGTTGCAGCAGGAGCTGTAGTTGTATCATCACCAGTAGTATCTGTTTTTGTACCATCTTTTTGAGCTGCTTCAAAAGCAGTTGTTGCAGTTGCTAGAGTTGTAACCGCTGTAGCTACGACAGTTGCAGTAGAATCCTTGTCATCAACCACTCCTTGAGCCACTGCAATTGCCTCTACGTAAGTTGTTTTGTCTGCTGCAAGAATCCATTTTGTTCCTGTAAGTACGTTTTCTGCTGCTGTATCTACAGTAATTGCATTTGCTGCAGTAGTTGCAGTTGCAATTGCCGCTTTCAATCCAGTTTTATCAGCTTCTTTGACTGTGAATTCATAAACAACAATGTCAGATGCAAGGTTGCCATTATAATTAGCATCAGTCGTAGTCAAATTACTTTGTGCAATAATAAAGCTGTATTTACCTGCATCCGCCGCCAAGATTTTAGTGTTAGCACCTACCGCCGTTACTTTATCAGATGTCAATTTAATTTGTTCCTTGCCCTCTTCCACTTCAGTAACTGTTACGAAGTCGGTTGTAGCAGTAAATTCACCTTTAAGCATATATACAGCACCGTCTGTTGATGGGGCTGCAAATTCAAGTGTAATATCCTCACCTAC
>JAWXUZ010000117.1:0-7112 GCA_044425835.1 Bacillota bacterium
ACCGTCGGATCGTCATGCCCGAGCAAATCGAGTTTGAGCAACCGTCCACTGATGGAATGGTAGTCAAAATGTGTCGTGGTGACTGTCGATTTCATGTCGTTGGCTGGACGTTGCACAGGACAAAATTCATGAATGTCATGCCCCTGTGGTACGACCATCAAGCCGCCGGGATGCTGTCCTGTCGTTCTCTTGATGCCTGTACAGCCCATCAAAAGTCGTTGCACTTCTGCGTTATGCAGTGTCATTTCTCTTGCATCTAGGTATTTTCTCACAAACCCATATGCTGTTTTTTCAGCCAAAGTACCAATCGTACCTGCCTTGAATACGTGGCCTTCGCCGAACAATTCCTCTGTATACGCATGGGCTTTTTGCTGATATTCTCCAGAAAAATTCAAGTCGATATCAGGCTCTTTGTCTCCCTCAAAACCAAGAAATGTCTCAAAAGGAATGTCATGCCCCTCTTTTGAAAGTGGTGTGCCACAGTTTGGACAATTTGCATCTGGCATATCGCAACCGCAAGCTTCTTGCATGGCATACGAATGCACAAGCTCCGACGAAAAATCAGAATATTTGCAATTCTGACAAAGGTAATGCGGTGGCAAAGAATTGACCTCTGTAATCCCCGCCATATTGGCAGCAAAAGACGATCCAACTGACCCACGAGAACCGACCAAATAGCCATCTTCTACCGATTTCCAAACGAGTTTTTGTGCAATGATATAAAGCACTGCGTACCCATTATTGATGATCGAATCGAGTTCCACTTGCAAGCGGTTTTGCACAATCTCAGGCAACGGATTGCCATAGAGACTTTCTGCTTTTTCCATGCAGATTTTACGCAACTCGTCATCTGCCCCCTCAATTTTTGGTGGAAACGTTTCAGCTGGAATCGGCAAAATTTTCTCCACCATATCGGCAATGCGATTCGTATTTGTGACTACGACTTCTTTCGCTTTTTCCTCGCCTAAGTATTGAAATTCTTGCAACATTTCTTCTGTCGTGCGGTAGTACAGTGGCGGTTGATTTTCCACATCCGAAAAACCCTCTGCCGCCATCACGATTTTACGAAACACCTTATCTTCTGGATTGAGAAAATGCACATCTCCTGTGGCAACGACCAATTTGTTATGTTGCTCTCCTAGTTCGATAATTTTTTTGTTGATGCGAATCAAATCTTCTTCACTGCGAATCGACGGAATTTTCACTGAATCGATCATAAACTGGTTATTTCCTAGCGGTTGAATCTCTAAATAATCATAAAAATTAACGATTTCTTTGACGACTTCATCTGGAGCAGAGTCGATTAAACTGCGGTACAACTCCCCTGCTTCACATGCACTCCCAACGATTAAGCCCTCTCTATGTTTCATCAGCTCACTTTTTGGAATACGTGGGCGGCGGTAAAAATGATGGAGGTGCGACAACGAAATCAATTCGTATAAATTCCGCAAGCCCTCTTTATTTTTCGCCAAAATAATGACATGATGGTTGCGGAGTTTTTTATAATTGACGGTACGATCCGAAAAAATATTGACTTCATCAAGTGTATACACATCTTTTTCAAGCAATAATTCCGTAAAACGCAAAAACATTTTTGCAGTTGCTTCTGCATCATGCACCGCTCGATGGTGTCCCGCAAGAGAAATGCCAAGCGTATCACAAAGTACTTTCAGATTGTGTTTGGTCAAATCAGGCAACAAACAACGTGACAATTCCAAAGTGTCCAACACTGTATTTGTCACATCAAAATCACAAAATCGCTTGCCCAAAATACGCAAAAATCCCATATCGAAATTCGCATTGTGTGCCACAAGGACAGCCTCTTTTGCAAATTCCATAAAGTCTGTGATTGCCTCTTTCGTTTTTGGTGCATCTGCCACCATGCCATCAGAAATATTTGTCAAGGCAACAATTTTTTCTGGAATCGGTCTTTCTGGATTGACAAAAGTAGAAAATCGCCCGATGATTTCCCCATTTTTCACTTTCACTGCACCAATTTCAGTCAACATATCTTCATCTTTTAAAAGTCCCGTCGTTTCGACGTCGAACACCACAAACGTATCATCGAGATTTTGACCGTGTGGCATAGTAACGACTGTCCCCACATCATTGATCAAGTAGCCCTCGACACCGTAAATAATTTTCATATCTGATTTTTCAACGGCATGCATGCCATCAGGAAAGGCTTGTACCACACCGTGGTCGGTAATCGCCAAGGCAGTATGACCGTATTTTTCTGCACGGGCAACGTATTTTTTTATCGAAGAAATGCCGTCCATACTACTCATTTGCGTATGGAGATGCAACTCAACTCGTTTTTCTTCTGCGTTATCGACTCTTGGATCTTCTGGCTGTGGCAACACATTGACCATTCTTGCCATAACGGCAAGGCCTTTTGCGTATTGGTCGTATTCCACTTTGCCTCCCACAAGAAGATATTCGCCCTCTTTGAGTTGTTTTTTTATATGTACATACAGCGATTTTTTCGTAAAAAATTTCACCGTTGTAGAATCATCACCATCATAAATATCGAACGAAACGATACAGCGTTCGCCTTTGATTTCACGATCCTTGACATTGAAAATATGCCCTCGAATCGTCACAAATGCATCAACTGTTTTGCTATTTGCAATTTTCGCTGGCGGTTGGCTCTGGTTATATTTTTTACCATAGAGAATGCCCTCGTTGATCAAATCTATTTTTTCTTGCTCGATTCCTTGTTCAATTTCTTGCTCTGTTGCATTCGCTTTCATTGTATCTGTTTTTCCGTCCTCATTCTTCTCTGCTTTTTCAGCTGCCAATTGCATATTTACTTGAATGGCTTCCTCGATTTCAATATCGACTTTCGCCTGTTTTTCTTTCATCAAGACAACGATTTCTTCCTCTTTGAGTTGTACATCTTTGAATTGCACCTCGAAACGAAGACCTGTTTCGTCGAGTAACAATTGTTCAATCAGTCGATTGTATTTTTTTTTCGTCATGTAGTATGCCATATGGTGTTGGACTAAAATTTGAATTGCGTTCTCTTTCCATTTCCAAGTGGCATGTTTGATGATTTCCTTGCTGACCTGACTATCTTTTTTGATGATATTTGAAATTTCTTTCCAATACTTCTCGAAAATATCTTCTTGCGACATTGCCGTAGGCGACAATTTACAATGCAAGGCAACTTCCTGTAAATCAGGCAATTCCTTTTTCAATTCCCTACGAAACAATGCACGGTCTTCCATCGAAATAAAAGCATCACCCACCATATCGACTGTAATGCTTCTTTGTTGCTTTTGTATTTTCAAAGAAGTGACTGTTGCTTCGCCAAATACAGTCAAAACATCATCAGAAAAAGGGATTTTTTCAAATACATCTGTAAATAATTGCGGTTCCACGACATCACTTCCTTCCTATTATAATGCCTTACATCGCATCAATTTCTTTGAGCAACACACCCAGCAATTCTTCTTCCTTCAATTTCATTACGATTTCACCTTTTTTGAACAGCAACCCCTCGCCTTTGCCACAAGCAATGCCAACATCCGCATCACGAGCTTCGCCAGGTCCATTGACTGCACAACCCATCACCGCCACTTTGATATTTTTTTTCAAAGATTTACAGTGTGCTTCCACAGCTTCCGCAATGGGAATCAGGTCGACTTCCGTCCGTCCACAAGTTGGGCATGAGACCAAAGTCACACCGAAATTCCGAAGTCCCAAGGATTTCAAAATTTCTTTTGCCACATAAATTTCCTCTACAGGATCGGCAGTCAAAGAAACTCTCAACGTATCACCAAGCCCCTCCGAGAGCAAAATACCGATGCCGACCGCTGATTTGATTGTGCCACCAAACTGCGTGCCAGCTTCCGTAATTCCAATATGTAAGGGGTACGACACCTGCTCCGAAAGTCGTCGATACGCTTCTAAAGTATACGCAATATCGGAGGCTTTCAAAGAAATAGCGATGTTGTGAAAGTCATATTTCTCAAGCAAACGTACGTGATTCATTGCACTTTCGACGAGTCCTTCTGGTGTGTTTCCACCGTATTTTTCTATGATTTTTGGCTCAAGCGAACCATTATTGACACCGATTCTCAGCGGGATTTTTTTGGCTTTTGCCATCTCAACCACTGCTTTTGTGTGGGCTTCATCCCCAATATTCCCAGGATTGATGCGGATTTTATCCACTCCTTGCTCCATTGCTGTCAATGCAAGTCGATAATCAAAATGGATATCACCGACAAGCGGAATGGAAATCTCATTTTTGATTGCTCCAATGGCTTTCGCTGCCACCATATCTGGAATTGCAACACGAATGAGTTCACACCCCGCTTGCTCCAACTCGTGAATTTGGGCGACCGTCGCCTTCACATCTCTCGTATCGGTATTGCACATCGACTGGATTGCAATCGGATGGCCTCCACCAATTGCCACTCCTCCGACTTGCACTACATTTGTTTTTTTTCGTAACATATTCCCCTCTTTTCAGTAGTCGTTGCACGACAGCAACTACTATTTCAGCTTCCGCCAAACAATTTCACTACGTCAGTATACATCACAAACACCATCAATCCGAGCATAAACGTAAAGCCAATCATCGTAATTTTCCCCTCAATCTCCATGCTTATTGGTTTTTTGCGAATTCCTTCAATTATTAAAAAAATCATACGTCCGCCATCTAACCCCGGTATCGGAAATAGATTCAGTACCGCCAAATTGGCACTGAGCATCGCCGCCAACTGCATGACATTTTGAATCCCAGCCCAAAAACCATACGTAAGCCCAGCCTCGTAACTTTGACCCACCGTCTGCACAATCGTAATCGGCCCACCAAATTCCTCCGTTTCTGCTTGGAACGTGAATACACGCAACAAGCCTTCCGCTGTCGCTTTCACGTAGTAAATCATTGTATTGAAACTATGGCTGACCGTTTCCATAAAACCTGCTTTGGCAACGCCCTCTACCTCGTCCATAAACATACCCGATTTGAATTCAGGCACAATCCCCACGAGATATCTGCCCGACTCCTCATCTAATTTCGGTGTCACCGTTTTTTCATACGTCGCCCCATCTCTGATGAACGTAAAATCCACTGGAGCATCGTAATTCATCGCCAATTCCATACGCAACTCATCGTAAATCAAAATCCGTTTGCCATTCATTTTTACGATTTTGTCGCCCTCTTCAAAACCAGCCTCCGCCACCGCAGAATCTTCGACGACTTGATCAAACACTGGTGTCGCCATGTACGTCGTCACAGTCAAAATGAACAATAGCACAAATGCAATCACCACATTCATGAATACTCCAGCACCCATGACCAAAAATCTTGCCAATACCGACTTCGATAAAAACGATCGTTCGCTGATTTCTCCGTCCTCAGTCTCACCATGCATGCGACAAAAACCGCCCAAAGGCAACAAACGAATCGTATAGAGTGTTTCGCCAACTTCTTTCCCAAACAATTTCGGTCCCATGCCGATTGCAAATTCCTCGACCCAAATCCCAGCTTTTTTCGCTACGATATAATGACCGTATTCATGCACAAGCACCAAACCACCGATGACGATAATAGATAAAATAATTCCAGACAAAATTTTCCTCCTTCATTCACTGCACCTACAGTAAATTTCTTTTTTATAATAACAAGGAACCGCACAAAATCAAGGAATTTTCTCTTCCTTAAATCCATGCGGTATTTTTTTCATTAATGTGTTTCAATGAGCCAAATCATCAAATAATATAGAGCTGGTGTCGTCAAAATGACACTATCGAAACGATCGATTATGCCACCATGCCCGGGAATTATCTTCCCAAAATCCTTTACGCCACTAAGCCGTTTCATAGCAGAGGCAGAAAGATCGCCAATTTGGGCGAGCAACGACCCAACGAGTCCAACGAGTCCACAAAGCAACAGCAAATTGACTCCCTCAAATACGATAAAATGGTCGAGAATGATGCCAAATATAATCGACAATAGCGTCGCAAAGACGATGCCACCTATCGATCCCTCAATCGTTTTATTCGGACTGAGTTCGGGAATCAGTTTGTGCTTCCCAAAGTTGACACCCACGAAATACGCACCTGTATCACAACCAAATGCCGTAATGAACGCCAGCCAAATCAACTCTCTACCGTATGCAAATTCACGCACCAAGTAAATGTGGTTGAGTAGAAAAAAGCAGTAGAAGAACCCAAAAAAAGTCGTCATGCCATCGAGTGCCGTCGCTTTCTTGTGATTCGTCACCGTATAAATCAAAAGTACCACCATAAATAACGATACGAATACGCTAAAATATTGATTGCCATACGTGATTTTTTCAATAAAAATGCCATATATCAACGCAAATGCGTAGCCGATTCCATGGAGACCATTGCGTTCTTTCGTAAATGCCTCATAAAATTCGTGCATGGCAATTAAGCCTATGCCAATATTTCCAATTTTCAACAAAGGACCGCCAATCCAAAGCAACAAAGCCAAAAATGGCATCAAAGAGAGTCCCCAAACAATTCTTGTTTTCAAGTGTTCACCTTTTCTTGGGAATCCAGAATTCCCTTACCTTCCGCCAAAACGACGACTTCTATTTTGGTATGAAATGATTGCTTTTAATAAAGAAGTTTCGTCAAAATCAGGCCACAATTCATCTGTAAAATATAGTTCAGAATACGCAATTTGCCACAGCAAAAAGTTGCTGATTCGCTCTTCCCCACTGGTGCGAATCAAAAGTTCAGGGTCAGGCACCCCTTTTGTATCTAGGCATTTTGCAATTACATCTTCTGTAATTTCTTCGCTAGACAGTGTACCGTCCTCCACGAGTTTTGCCAAGGATTTCACACCACGCAACAACTCATCACGTCCACCATAATTGAGGGCAATATGCACCGTCATACCTGTTTTCCCGACAGATTCTGCTTCCAATTTCTCAAGCATTTCTTGAATGTCCAAATCGAGAGCAGATACATCTCCGATGATGTGAATGGCAATGTCATCACTTAGAAATTGCTCCAAAAAACGACTGCAATAGTCACGTAAAATATTCATCAAAGCCCCGATTTCTTCTTCGGATCGTTTCCAATTTTCAGTCGAAAAAGCGTATACGGTAATATGCTCGATGCCTAATTTA